>JAJRCY010000079.1 GCA_028678715.1 Methanomicrobiales archaeon
ACCATGCACTGGGACGCGGCGGTCTCCAGGACGGGATCCGGCTTCGGGGCAAAGAACTCATCAAAGGCCTTCCGGACCCCGGGGGTATTGATGTAGTCGTGGGAGAGGATGATCCCGCCCGGGCTCATCCGCGGGTAGAAGAACTCCAGGCAGTCCCTGGTGGACCGGTGGGTGTCCACGTCCAGGTTCACGAAGGAGAACCGGCGGTCGCGGGTCAGCATCGCCGTGTCCGGGAAGATCCCCCGGTAGATGAAGACCTGGGAGAAGTTACGGAGGTACTCCCGCACCAGATCCTCGGAGGCTGAGAACTTCCCCTCGTAGAATGGCCAGACCGCATCGATCTCGTCCACCCTCGGGAGCCCTTCAAAGGTGTCAAAGAGGTGGAGCGGCCGGTCCCCCTTTGCCCGGCAGATGATCTTGGCAGAACCCCCCCGGTACACCCCCACCTCGGCGATGTCCCCCGGCACCTTTGCCGTCCGCTTCACCGCCATGTGGATGTGGTAGGCCTCGATGTCCTCGATGAGGAGCTCGGTCTCAGAACGGATCTCCTTTAAGAGCAACTGGAACTCCCTGCGTTCCGCGTCACCGTAATGGCTGAGCCTGCCCCGCATCGCCACATCGTAGCCCATCACCGGATCGATGATGAAGGCTTTCCGGAACCGGGAGACATACCGGCTCGGGACAACGGTATCGAAGGCCTGGATGAGGTCCTTGCGGGGGATAAGGCTCATGCGGGGTGAGCGTGAGTCCTGGAACCATAAATAACCCTCAGTCAGGAATCCGGGGTTGTTCCTGCATCCGGTCATACCGACAGGGGGCCTGCCGGTTCACAACCCGAGAGACCAGGGGGAGTTGCGGTTTCCCTCGCCCACCCGTCTGTCCGGCCTGGCCTCTCCGGCTGTCCTGTCCCTCCGTGATCTCTTCCGGTTCCGTCCCCTCAACGCTTATTAACCCGCCATGGCAACCAATGTGGGAAGCGCATGAAAGAGAGAACCCCGGTCACCCCCACGGCCAATATCGCCGACCTGCTGGCCGGCATGGCCTCTACCGGCTTCCAGGGGAGGAGGCTCGGCGAGTCTGTGGAGATCTGGTCCCGGATGATCCGGGACCCGGACTGCACGATCCTGCTCGGCCTCTCCGGGGCCATGATCCCGGCCGGCATGCAGCGATGCCTGATGGAGCTGGTCGAGCACCGGTACATCGATGTCCTCGTCTCCACGGGGGCGAACATCTTCCACGACGCCTGCGAGCACCTGGGGGTCCGCCACTACCTGGGGCACCACCACATGGATGACGAGGCACTCTTCAAGCAGGGGATTGACAGGATCTACGACGTGCTGGCCTACGAGGAGGAGTTCCGGGACGTGGACCGGTTCATCGCCTCCTTCTCGCGGGAGATAGCCCCGTTCCGGGGCTCGTCGCGGAAGTTTGTGGAGCGGCTGGGGAAGCGGCTCATCGCCGAGGCCCCGGAATCCTCTTCCCTGACCTCTACCTGCGCAGAGCACGGTATCCCCGTCTTCATCCCGGCCCTCTGCGACTCCTCCATCGGCATCGGCCTGGTCATCGCCCGGCGGCAGGGGATCGAGGTGGACGTGGATCAGATCGCGGATACGGACGAGATCACGGCCATTGTGGAGAAAGCGAAAAAGACCGGCGTCGTATTCATCGGTGGGGGGGTGCCCAAGAACTTCATCCAGCAGACCCAGGTGATCGCGTCGCTCCACGAGCACCAGCTGGGCGGGCACAACTATGCCATCCAGTACACCACCGATGCCCCCCACTGGGGAGGCCTCTCGGGCTGCACATTCGAAGAGGCGATCAGCTGGGGCAAGGAGGACCCTCGCTGCCCGCGGGTCCAGTGCTTCTGCGATGCCACCATTGCCCTGCCTCTGGTGACCTCAGCGCTGATCGCCCGGGGGGAGAAACGGAAAGGCAAAGGGGCAGTGCAGCGGAAGCCGGCCCGTTCAAAGAAAGCCCGGAGATGAGGGGGGGACGGTCCCCTCGTCGTTTTTCGTATCCGCGGGATGCGGGAGAAAAAGAGAACCCTTCTGGAATCGCGTGACCCTCTACCGGGTTCCCTCGACCAGTTCAATCGTATACCGGTGAGGGTACCCGCTCTTCTTGTAGTTCGGGGATCGCACGATCCGGAACCCGTACCTGCTCTTGCTCATCTGATTCCTGTAGAGAAAATTCAGAAACCCGCTGACAGAAAACACGCTGGAATCCGGCAGGTGGTTATAATTCACAATCTCCCGTGCGGTTGCTTCCATGCGGGTCAGATCGTTCTGGATCAGGAAATTGCGGATCAGCTGTGCAATATAGAATCTCTGATTCATGGCCATTCATATCCCCCCCCTTTCTCCCTTCTCCTACTATCCGGAGGCGCTTTCAGGGGAAATAGTTACGTATCAGGGAACATCCGGGAAGCCCCCCGGTTAATCTGCCCCGGAACATGAATCACGCAAAGATACGGGCCCGGATCGCGGGAAGAGAGGGGTGAAGCGCCCCTGGGGTATCGCCCCGTTACCACCTATTATCCCCTCAGGCAACCCAGATAAGGTATGAAACAGAAGATCCATGGCCACCTCTACGATACCGCAACCGCCATCCTTGTGGCCTCAGAAGAACCCTGGGTGATCTCACCCGTTATCCCCCTGGGACTCCGGAAGAAATACCTGTACAGGACAGAATCCCAAAGATTTTTTATCTGGCATAAAACCCACTGGGAGAAGGCACGGGATTTCATCGAACCCGTCACCATGGCCGCTGCAAAGACCCTGTTTCACCAGCTGCCTGTCAAGGTCCAGGAGTTCGGCGACGCATTCCCTGCTTCTCCCGGGTGAGGGGGCCGGGAAGCCCGGCGCACCATCAGACCCAAACGGGAAAGGCGACATCTCCCTCAGGAAAAGGCCTTCTGATCATTCCTGAGCTCTTTTCAATCCCCCTCTCCTCCCACACTGCTATCCCCCGATCAGGGAACGGCAGGCATCCATCGGATGATCGGATACATGAGTGATGTTTCGGGGATATCGTGGGGAACAGCCCATGAAAAAAGGAAGGAAACCCGCACTGCTATTCCCACTCTCTCCAGAGCAACACCAGGCTGGCCATCTCAAAACAGAGGAGAATGGCCCCGCCCACGATTCCCCAGTTCCCGGAAAAGGACTCCAGCCAGGTGCCAAACAGCCATGCAACCGCACACGAAAAAATGAACAATCCCCCAATGATGAAGAGCCGGAACATCTCGGCCATGCACAGATCATCGCACCGGTCTGTATTAAACAAACCTGCCGCATCTCCTGCAGGAGTTCTACCCTGAAGGGGGATGCGCCAGGTCCGGTCTTTCTGCGACGCGGCCATTGCCCTCCCCCTGGTGACCCCGGCGCTGATCGCCCGGGGGAGAAGCGGCTGGGGAAGAAGCAAAGGAAGTAGCCCGGGAAGGGTCCTTCTCCCTCGATCCATGAACAGGCCAGATCATCTCATCTCCCATTGAGGGCTCTGACCCCGCCACGGCTCCTGATGTTTGTTCTGGTCGAAGCAAGACTGTGTCATGCATTCGCGTACTACTCCTGGTACGCTCTGGGGGGCTCCGCCCACGCGGCGGGAGGGGGGACCGTGAGGTCCCCCCCTGGAGCGTCCCGGTAGTACTTCTTGATAATGACAGGATCCCACCTTTCCTTTCCTGGGATGGACAGCGGGAGGGGGCCGGCCCCCTCCCTGTCCCACCCCTGTGTGGATAGACCCTTCGCCGGTTGCCCGGATCCCCCAAAGCATTCGGCTCGGTTTGTCCACCTCTTCCTCGTCCAAACCCTTATAATCCCATCCGCCGATATATGAAGCACCCTTCGTGGAGCGGTGCCCCCGGGCATCGCGAGTATCGAAAGATGCGGGATTCTCTGTTGAGGTAGCCAAGCCAGGTATGGCGCAGGTTTGCTAAACCTGTGTCCCCTTGGGACTCGAGGGTTCAAATCCCTCCCTCAGCGCTTGAGAGGAATTCCCAGGAGAGGGGCGATCGGATGGAGAAGCAAAAGGCGAAACCAGACAAGGTGAAGCCGGAACAGGCAAAGCCGGACAAGGCGAAACCGGACCAGCCGAAACCGGCACCGGTGAAGGCAGAGGGGGAGAAAGACCTCAAGTACTTCGTGCGGGTGCGCAACACCGACCTGGACGGTACCAAGTCAGTGCACATCTCCCTCACCAAGATCGATGGGATCGGGCGGACCACCGCACGGGTGATTGCGCGTCTCGCAGACGTGGACCCGCTGGTGCTGATGGGCAAGATCTCGGACGCGGAGGCGGACCGGCTGAGAAAGGTGGTGGAGGCCTACGGCCCCCAGGTGCCCCGGTGGATGCTGAACCGGCCCGCCGACGTGTACACGGGCGAGGGCAAGCACCTGATGGGCACCGACGTGCTCATGACCCGGGATGACGACGTGAACCGGATGCGCAAGATCCGGTGCTACCGCGGCATCCGCCACGAGACGGGCCAGAAGGTCCGGGGCCAGAGGACCAAATCCACGGGCCGCACGGGCACGACCGTGGGGGTCAAGAAGAAGAAGGAGTGAGGTGGCAGCATGGGATACCCGGGCAAGAACCACAAGCGGTACGAGCGGCCGACCCGCAAGTTTGAGAAGAACCGCATCGTGGAGGAGGCAGGGATCATCGTGGAGTACGGCCTCCGGAACAAGCGGGAGCTCTGGCGGACCCAGAGCATCCTGCGCAACCACCGCCGGGGGGCGCGGATGATCGTGGCCATGTCCTCTTCCGGAGCCACGCCCGAGCAGGTGATGCTGCGCAAGCGGCAGCTCCTGGACCACCTGGAGCGGATGGGCATGCTGGGCAGGGATGCGGACATTGACCAGATCCTTGCGCTGAAGGTGCAGCAGCAGCTGGAGCGCAGGCTCCAGACCATCGTGTACCGGAAGGGCCTGGCACGGTCGCCCAAGCAGGCCCGCCAGTTCATCACCCACGGGCACATCGCCATCGGCGGGAGAAAGGTGACCATTCCGGGCTACCTGGTTTCGCTGTCGGAGGAGGCCGAGGTGCAGTACGCACCCCACTCTCCCATCCATAACGAGGTCCACCCCGAGCGGGCGCGCATCGCCAAGGTGGGGAGGTGAGGATCCATGGCAGGTGACAAGGAGAAGTGGGGCATCGCCCATATCTTTGCCTCGTTCAACAACACGATCATCACCATCACCGACCTGACCGGCGCCGAGACGGTGACCAAGTCCAGCGGCG
>JAJRCY010000080.1 GCA_028678715.1 Methanomicrobiales archaeon
CACCTTGCTGCAGGCTGCGGGGCTTCCGGCACTCACAGCGCTTTCAGGGCGTCCAGGCTCCGGAGGACGCCCTCCAGGGTTTCCACCTCGATGACGGGGTTGGCACCGTCCCGGCGCACGGCATCCATCACCGGCCGGAAATCGATGGTGCCGGAGCCCACGGGTGCATGGCTGTCCTTTGTCCCGTCGTTGTCATGCAGGTGCACGTGGGCGATTCGGCAGGAGAGGAATCCGTCCAGGCACCCGTTCAGGTTCGCGTGCCCCACGTCCAGGGCAAGGTCGATGTCGTCCAGCATCGGTACCTCCTCCGGGAACCGGAGGAAGAAGTAATCCCAGTTGCCCATGTTCTCGATGAAGAAACGCACCCCCCGCTGGTCAGCCTCCCTGCGGAGCTCTGAGAGGGACCGGTGGAACCGCTGCTCCGCCGGTTCCCTCTCTCCCGGCCAGGTGAAGTAGCCCGGGTGGATGACGACAGGGCCGTCCACGTCCGAGGCAACGTCAAAGCACTGGACCAGCACCTGGACGGAAGCCTTCCGGATGGGCTCGTGGAGGGAGGCGATGTTCACACCCCGGGCGGGCGCGTGGAAACAGTACCGGAAGGAGTGGTTCTCCAGCGGTACGGCATCGTTCAGGAAATGGGGACCGTCATCCATGACCTCCACGCAGTCCGTGAGGGGGGCGAGCGCGTCCAGTACCTCGGGAAGGGGCCGCTGGTGCAGGCAGTATGTGGAGATGCCCATCACGGGGGGTTCACCACTGTGACGTCAGCGGTGGAGGGGGAAAAGGTTTGCGAAAACAGGGGCGGGTCGGGAGAAGAGGGGGGGACTGAGTATCCCCCCTTTTTGGGTGAGTGAGAGAGGGTACGTGCAGGGAGGGGAGCGGCGGTCAGGTACGCGGCGTCACCATCCAGGTGGTGCTGTGCGAATAGGACCACCGGGTAATCGACAGGTCATCGCAGATGTCGGCAAGGATTCCCAGGTTGGTGCCCACTTCCTTGGAGGTGAGCCCCAGTTCGCTTGCAATGTACTTGGACTTGAAGTAGTGCTGGCCCGCGGAGACGCCGTGGTACAGGTACCACAGGATCTTCTGCTGGGTTTCATTGTAGTGCGCGAGGATTGGTAATACAAACGACATGCATCCATCACCTTGGTGCCTACATACATACATACATACCTACCTACATAAAGATATCGGCATGCATATCACCTCAAAATGCCTACATACATACAAACCATGCTGTTAACGTGCCAGAGATGCGGGTACCACTGGGATTACAAGGGGAATGCCGAATGGTACACCTCCTGCCCCCGGTGCCGCACGTCGGTGAAGGTCCAGCGACGCCGGGAGAAGCGGTAAACGGTTTCTCTTCTCCGCGGTGCGGCCATCCCGCCTTTTCATTCCCTTCATCCTTCGCAGCAGGGATCCGGGATCCCTTGAGGGGAGCAGTACCGTTTTGACCCGTCTATTTTGGGAATGTTTATCATATCCCGTGCAGGGTATCTCTCATCAAGAAACGACGATGCCTGCATCCTGCACACCGGATCCTTCCCGCCATGAGGGGGGGCAGGTGACAACCGCTCAAGGGGAGGCAGGCGGAGGCACATGTGCCCGGAGAACTGACACCTGGCCTGATTGCGGTCCTGCTACTGGTCCTGGCCGCCGAGTTCGTCAATGGCTGGACCGATGCTCCCAATGCCATCGCCACGGTAGTATCCACCCGTGTCCTCTCGCCAAGAAAGGCAGTGGTCCTCGCAACGCTCCTCAATATCGCGGGCACATTGTCGGGGACGGCGGTGGCGGCCACTATCGGCACGGGAATCGTCGAGGCCTCGGTGATCAACCTCCCCACCATCGCAGCGGCAATGGTTGCAATTGTCTCCTGGAGTACCGTGGCTGCCCGGTACGGCCTTCCGACCAGCGAGAGCCATGCCCTTGTGTCGGGCCTGGCCGGGGCTGGCCTTGCAACCGCCGGGCCGAAGGTCTTACTCTGGGCAGGGTGGCAGAAGATACTCATCGGCCTCTTCTTCTCCACGATCCTTGGATTCCTGGGGGGAGGGTTCATCGTGGTCCTCGTCTACCGGCTCTTCCGGCACTGGCATCCGGGCTCGGTGCGAAAACTCTTCAGCAAGCTTCAGCTGTTCTCAGCGGCATTCATGGCGTTCGGCCACGGGAGCAACGACGGCCAGAAATTCATCGGCACGTTTGCCCTGGCTCTCGTCCTGGGCGGGATTCTCCCGACATTCTCAATCCCGTTCGAGGTGATCCTGCTGTGCGCAGTGATCATGGGCCTGGGCACATCGATTGGCGGGTGGCGTATCATCCGGATGATGGGGATGCGGATGGTGAAACTGGAGGTGTACCAGGGGTTCGCCGCCGAGACGGGAGCGGCCGCGGTCATCCAGTTCGCGTCGATCTTCGGGATTCCCCTCAGCACCACGCATACGATCAATACGTCCATCATGGGAGTGGGCGCGATGAAGCGGTTATCCGCCGTCAACTGGGGAGTGTCACGCCAGATCATCCTTGCGTGGATACTCACCTTCCCCATCTGCGGTATCATCAGCTGGCTGATTGCCACCATCGCCCTGCGTATCTTCTAGGACACGGGGGAATCCTCCGATCGTGGGATGGCGGCAGTTTCCGTCCGGCGGCCGGACAACCGGCCGGATGGGAAAAAAGGGAGGATGGGATGACCGGAGCCCCCATCAGGTACCGGTCGGCTTCCCTGCGGATGCGTGCTCCTTTCACTGCTTTTTCAGGTGCACGTCCATCTGGGGGAACGGGATCTCGATCCCTTCCCGGGCAAACCGCTCGGAGATCCGCATGTTCAGGTAGTCCTGGGCCTCCAGGGTCAGGTTGTAGGCCTTTGCCCAGGTGACCAGGATAAAGCTGATACCGGAATCCCCGAACTCCCTGAGGAAGACCTCGGGCTGTGCACCCGGGAGGATGTATTCCGAGCCTCCGGCTGCCTGCGCCCCGATGTCCAACAGGATCTCCCGGACCTTCGCGAGGTCGCTCCCGTAGGCCACCGACACGGAGACCCGGATCTTCTCCTTCGGCTCCGGGGCAGAGTAGTTCACGACGATATTGGAGGCGATTTTGGAGTTCGGGATGGTGACAAGCATGTTCTCCAGGGTCAGCATCCGGGTGGACCGGGGGCCGATCTCCACGATGTCCCCCACGTACCCTTCAACCTTCACCCGGTCGCCCAGTTTGAAGGGCTTGTCCACCGTGATCATGGCCCCGCCGAAGAAGTTGGAGAGGATGTCCTGGGCGGCAAGGGCAAAAGCGAGCCCCAGGATCCCGGCACCGGCAACGAGCGGGGTGATATCAAACTCCAGGTAGGACAGGATGATCAGGATCGCGATGAACCAGACGATGTACTTGGTGGCGATCTCCAGGAGCTCGATGATCTGGTCGTCCACGTCCGTATCCGAGCGCTGGGCAAAGGACCTGCCGTAGATGTGGACGATGTTATAGGAGAAGGTGGAGACCACCCAAGCCGCGATGAGGATATACAGGGAAATGACGTACCGGGAGGAGAGGATCCAGGCATACTCGGCCGGGATATCCACGAAGTAATTCACAGCGATGTACACCGAGAAGAACAGGATAAGGATGATCACGGGCCGCCCGAAGGCCAAGAGCAGGATATCGTCCAGCTTGGACTCGCTGAGGTTCGCCTGTCTCTGGAGCCGTCGGTAAATCGCGTGGGCAATGAACGCGCAGAGGATGCCGGCGAGGATGATCGCCGCGGCGTAGACGATGTTTCCCATATGAGGTATTCTTATCAGCTTGTCCCGATATATGAATAATCGGTTTTTCATGGCGGCCGGACCCGAGATATCGAGACGACTCCACGACCTCACGGACCGGGACCTCACGTTCATGCACATCTGCGGGACCCACGAGGCATCCATTGCCCGCCACGGGATCCGGAGCCTTCTCCCCCCCCGGCTGAAGATCGTGATGGGGCCCGGCTGCCCGGTCTGTATCACACCCCAGGGGGAGATCGATGCGGCCCTCGCTCTCGCTGACCGGGGAGTGATCCTGGCCACCTACGGGGATCTCCTCCGGGTGCCGGGTTCAACGGGGTCGCTGGAGTCGTCGGAAGGGGACGTGCGGGTGGTGCAGGGTGTCCACAAGGCCGTGGAGATCGCGGAGAAGAGCCGGGAGGAGGTGGTCTTCATCTCGGTGGGGTTCGAGACCACCGCCCCGACGGTGGCCGCAGCCCTACTCTCCGATCCACCCGACAACTTCTCCCTCCTCTCCTACCATCGGCTGGTGCCCCCGGCCATGGCCTGGCTGCTCCAGCAGGGGGAGGCGAAGCTGGACGGGTTCATCCTTCCCGGCCACGTCTGCACCGTCACGGGCTATGCCGACTATGAGCGGTTCCCGGTGCCCCAAGTGGTGGCCGGCTTTGAGCCGGATGACTTCCTGCTGGGCCTGCTCATGCTCATCCAGATGGCGAAAAAGGGAGAGACTGGCGTCAGGAACGCCTACCCCCGGGCCGTCACTCGGGAGGGGAACGTGAAGGCGAAGGAGATCATGTACCGTGTCTTTGCGCCCAGCGACGTGGAATGGCGGGGGTTCCCGGTGATCCCGGGCTCAGGGCTCCAGCTCCGGCCCGAATACGCGCAGTTTGACGCCGTGAAGAAGTTCTCCCTTACGATCCCGCATGTCGAGAAGCACTCGGCATGCGTCTGCGACCGCGTGCTCCGGGGCATCGCCCAGCCCACGGACTGCCGCCTCTTCGGGAAGGCCTGCACACCCCGTTCTCCCGTCGGCCCGTGCATGGTGAGCCACGAAGGCGCCTGCAAGATCTGGCACACCTACCAGGTCCGGCCGTCCTGAGGTGCCGTTCCCGGGAGAGGAGGAAGGATGGGGACCGTCATCGCGGTGGACCTGGGAGGCACCTGGACCCGGGCCGGGGTGGTCGCAGGGGACGGGAGGATCCTTGCCGAACGGACGGCCGCCACTCCGCAAGGGGGCGGGGGGCCCGGGGTCATCACGGAGGGCATCGCGTCCCTGGTCCGGGACCTGCTCGGTTCCGGGTACCCTTCCCCCAAGGCAATCGGCATCAGTGCAGCCGGCCCGGTGGACATCCGGCGCGGGGCGCTGCGGAACCCTCCGAACCTCCCCTTCAGGGACATTCCCCTGGTGGAACCACTGGCCACGGAGTTCGGCCTGCCCGTGTA
>JAJRCY010000081.1 GCA_028678715.1 Methanomicrobiales archaeon
ACTTTCTATTTGTATTCCATTGCTAATGATGCGTTTCTTTGTTTTGCCATCAATAAAACTCTTCACTGGCAGGATTTTCCCGTTTCCGGTACCCCTCCCATGCGAAAAAAAATGCGAAAGAGTTATTGGATAACGATTCTGAATGTACGTGCAGATGGAGGATCGAAGGCTGAAGATCGTGGTGTTCGGCACCCACGGGGCGGGAAAATCCACCTTCATCCGCTGCCTCGATCCCCAGTCCCGCCACATCGAAGCCCTGGAGGATGACTCCCCCACCACCATATCGATGGACTTCGGCAGGGTGGTCCTCTTCCGCCGCGTGATCTATCTCTTCGGCACCCCCGGCCAGGAGCGGTTTGAGTTTGTCCGGACGATCCTCTCCCGGGGGATGGACGGTGCCATCGTCGTGGTGGACTCCACCGCGGGGGTGGACGAGAATACCTACAACCTCTGCGTCTGGCTGAAGGGGCAGGGCATCCCCTACACGGTGATGGCCAACAAGTGCGACTGCGAGGGGGCCGACCCCCAGGGGGTTGCCGCAGAACTGGACGGGGCCACGGTCCACCCCGTCTCGGCGCGGGACGGCACCAATGTCCTCCCCGCGCTGGAGACGTTTGTGAGGGGTCTCCTCCCTGCAGAGGCCCGGATCCCATAGATTTATCTGGTGCAGATCGCACATTCAAGAATAATGCCCCTACGGCAACGGGTTCTCCTCCTCGTCGTGCTGGTGATCTGCTCAACCCTTCCGGGATGCCTCTCTCTCGGGATCGAGAATGTACGGTACGACGGCTCCGCCCTTTCCATCCGCGCGTCCAACAGCGGCGAGGCGAGGGATGCGGCCATCCAGGTGACCGTCTTCCAGATGAGGGACCTGGCCCAGGAAGAGGTGGCCACCGAGACCCGGACGATCTGGCTCGCCAGCGGGGAGCAGGAGTACACGGTTCCGCTGGCCCTCCCCCCGGGGTCCTACAAGCTCTACATCTACCTCATCGTGGACAATGACCGGAAGGCCAGCGTGATCCGGGACATCACGGTGTAGGGGATGGACCCGAGCCTGGCAGCGGCCCGGGGCACCCTTGCGGCCGACATGGTGTTCCGGAACGCCGAGATCTTCAACCCGTTTGACTGCAGCTGGGAGAAGGCCGATCTCGCCGTCTGCGACGGCCTGGTGGTAGGGCTGGGGGAGAGTTACCACGGCACGGCCGAGCAGGACCTCTCGGGCTCCCGCATGGTCCCCGGCCTGGTTGACGCCCACGTGCACATCGAGTCTTCCCTCCTCTGTCCCGCAGAGTTCGCGAGGGCGGTCCTCCCACGGGGCACCACCACCGTCATCGCCGACCCCCACGAGATTGCCAATGTCATGGGCCCGGAGGGGATTGAGTACATGCTCCATGAGGGCAGGGCCACCCCGCTGGATATCCTTGTCCTGCTCCCCTCCTGCGTCCCTGCAACCCCTGCCGACGCGGGGGGGGCCGTGCTCACCGCAGACGATCTCCTCCCCTTTGTCGGACGGAAGGGGGTCATCGGCCTGGGCGAGATGATGAATGTGCCCGGCGCGCTGGCGGCCGATGCGGAGGTGCTGCGCAAGATCCGGCTCTCGGAGATCCGCGACGGCCACGCCCCCTCCCTGTCGGGTAAGGACCTGAATGCCTACATCCTCGCGGGCTTCCAGAGCGATCACGAGACCACCACCCTTCCGGAGGCACGGGAGAAACTGCGGCGGGGGATGTACCTCTTCCTGCGGGAAGGGTCCACCGAGCGGAACCTGCGGGACCTGGCACCGGCCGTGACGCCCTGCACCGCGTGCCGCTGTTCCCTGGCAACGGATGACCGGCACGCGGACCTGCTCATGGCCGAGGGACACATCGATGACTGCATCAGGAAGGCCGTTACGGCCGGTGTGGAGCTGGAGCTGGCCCTCCGGATGGCCACCCTCTCCCCTTGCGACCGGTTCCGGCTCACGGACCGGGGAGCCCTTGCCCCCGGCCGCCTCGCGGACTTCTGCATCCTGGGAACGGGACAGGAGTTCACGGTCGAGCAGACCTACAAGCGGGGGAAGCCAGTGAGGGAGAGGCCCTACCGGAAGCCCCGGGGGATCCGGCGGCCTTTTGTCTGCACGCCCCCTGGCCCGGATCGGATCCGGATGACCGGTTCCGGGGAGGCCCGGGTCATCGGCCTTGCCGCCGGCCAGATCACGACCCGGGACCTGCGGTTCCCGGTGGATGACGGGGGGATCCCGGACACCGGGCGGGACATCCTCACGGCAGTGGTCTGCGACCGGTACAGGGACACGGGATGCGGAATTGGTCCCGTCCACGGCTTCCGGCTGCAGGAAGGGGCCATCGCGGGATCGGTATCCCATGACGCCCACAATATCGTGGCCGTGGGCGCAGAGGACCCGTCGCTCCTTGCGGCGATCCGGAAGGTCATTGCCCTGCAGGGGGGGCTCGTGGCCGTGAGCCGGGATCAGGAGACCGTGCTCGCACTCCCCGTTGCAGGCCTCATGTCCCTGGAGCCCTGCGATCGCGTGGCGGCACGGCTTGCGGAACTGGATCGGCACGTGGAGCGGTTGGGTGGCATCCCGCACGCCTTCATGCACCTCTCGTTCCTGGCCCTCACCGTGATCCCGGCGCTCCGGGTCACCCCCCGGGGCCTCTTTGACGTGGCGGCGGGGAAGGACGTACCGGTCTTCCCCGGGAATAGTTCCCGGCCCTGAATGCGGCATTCGCAGCAGGTGATCCTGCCCGTGCACATCACGGGAAGGGAAGCGGAACAGGGAGGGAGGGAGTCGCGCGGGATCAGAGGATCCCCAGCGCGATGACCACGCCCAGCAGGAGTATCACGAGTCCGGCCACCAGGCGCAGCCGCTGCACCGACCGCTCCCTCCACTCCTTCACCTCGGAGAGCCGCGAGATGCCCAGGTACACGGCCAGGGTTACGGCCAGCATCGGGAGCACAAAGATCACGTTGTACAGGATCAGGTACGGGAGGGCGGCAGCCATGTCGTACGCGGAGAGGATCCCACAGCTGATCAGGTAGGGGCCGATCGTGCAGGGGAGCAGGAAGAGGGTGACCACGGCACCGACCACAAAGGCGCCCGCCGGTGAGGAGATCCGGTCCAGGAGGCCCTTCAGGGAGCCCTTCCAGCCCGCCGGGATGGCGGTGGACGGGGCGGCGGAGGTCCGGGAGAATGCATCCCGCAGGTAGAGGAGGCCGATCACGATGGCCACCACCCCCAGCACCCGGGTGAACCAGATCCGCAGGGAGGCCAGCTGGGGCACCATCTGGAAGAGGGTCACCATGGCGATCCCGTAGAGGAAATAGAAGAGGAAGACCGCGGCGGTGAAGGCGAGGCCTGCCAGGAGCACCTGGCGGCGCTGGTCGGGAGCCCTGGTGATGAGGGAGAGGAGCACCACCACGAGAACTGCGAGGCCGCAGGGGTTGATGGCATTGACGGCGGCAAGGGCCACGACCTTCCCCACCTCAAGGGGCGGGGGCGTCTCGCACTCTCCCGGGGTCGTGGCGGTGGGCACGGGGGTGACGGTGCCGGCGGTGCCGTTCCCCACCACCCCTGTCCCGTTCCACTGGAAAATCCACCCGTTCAGCTGCACTGCATGCTGGAAGGCGGCCTCCACGCCCGGGTGGGTGACCACATCGGGGGTGGTACGTGTCCACGGGGTCCCCTTCAGCACCTGAGCAGGATCCGGGTCTGCCAGCAGGCTGCGCAGCACCGTGCTGTTACCCCCGGGCCCGGTCCGGACCAGGATCCGGTCCCTGTGCCAGACCCGGGGCATTCCTTTCAGCGACGCCAGGTCAAGGGAGGCAAGGCTCATGGATCCGGCCGGGCGTGCGGCCGGGTCCTTCTGCAGGGCCTCCAGCAGGGGAGGCGCACCGGACAGGATACCGGAATCCCCTGTGTAGATATGGGAGGGCCCAATGAAGAGGATCGGCACCCCGAAGCCCGTACGATAATTCCTGTCCATCTCCTCCAACACCGCGGAGTTCCCGGGCCGGGTGGCGAGCTCATATTCCACGACGACGAGAGCCGGGTAGGTCTCCCGCCAGTCCCCCAGGAGGTGCGGGTTCACTTTCGCACAGAAGCCGCACCCATCGGAGGTGAAGTAGTACCCCACCAGGGTCTCGCCGGCCTCCCCCTGCGCGGAGGCGAACGGGACCAGAAGGGCGAGGGCAATACACAGGAGTGCGAGAGAACGGGACAGGTTCATGGTACACCCGGGAGAGAGGCAAGAGCGGAGAGTTCTCCACAAGTATCTGCTGATTCGTCCAATAAGGGTTTCCCAGTGGCTGTCCCGGCCGCTCCCGCGGCCCTCAGACCGAGAGGGCAGCAAGGAGCCCCGGCCCGAATCCCGGCACGAGAAGGGAGAGGAGGGAGAGGAGCACCGGCTGGTGGAGGAAGTAGAGGAGCAGGGAGTGGCGGCCTGGCCAGAGAGCCGCACGGGGAACGTCCGGGAGAGAGGAGGGGACACGGAACCCCCGCTTCCCGCCGGGGTACAGGGTATCCCCGAGGGTGATTCCCAGCATCACCACCCCCATCCAGGGGAAGAGGGGCACCCAGTCCAGGCTGGAGAAGCCGGGAGGGTACACCCCCAGGGGCAGGAGCAGGGACGGCCCCTCGACGGGGAGCGCCAGCACCCCCGGGAGGATCACCGCTGCTCCGGCGAAGGGGAGGAGCCTCCGGTACCGGAAGAAGAGGGGGGAGAGGAGGATCGAGACCCCGATGCAGTGAAGCACCCCGAAGAGCACCGGGGCACGGGGGATGAGTATCAGGGTCACCGCCGTGATCACCATCCCTGCGGCGACGATGGAAGTCCCTCTCCCCAGGAACTTCAGGACACATGCTCTTTTCTCCATGCGTTCTCCCGCCCGCGCAGCGGAGAGGGAGAGGGAGATACCGGCAATGCCCAGGAAGAGCGTGGCCGTGGCCAGCTGGAAGCCCTTCCAGAAGCCGGTGGTCAACGGGATCTCCGCCACGCCGGTGAAGGCGAGGTCAAAGAGGGCGTGGTACGCAACCATCATCGCGATGGAAAGGCCCCTTGCGAGGTCGATCTCCGGAAACCGGTCTTTCCGGGAGGGCGGGAACCGGCGTGCAGGGATCAGGTTCATGGGCCCTTATTCTCCTCAACTGGATCTCAGCTGCGGCACCTCAT
>JAJRCY010000082.1 GCA_028678715.1 Methanomicrobiales archaeon
TCAGCAGTTCTCGCCCGGTACCATGCCCGGAGCGGGCCGGCCCCGGTACCCGCATCCGCTGCCCCGCGGGTGACTGCCCCTGCATCTCACCCCATTCCCAAGAGGAGAGAAAAATTGTACCAGCGTGCCCTGTACGCGAAATCCGTCAGGTTCCATGCCCTCCAGTGGAAACCAAGGGGTTTTGGGGTTTTTCTTCCACCCACCTATATAACCATTGCCATTTGGAAAAACGCGAGATTATCGGTGGAAAACGGGTTTTCCTGCTCCTGTTCACGCCTGCTTCAGGCCTGAGAGGAATTCGCCGATCCGCTGCAGTGCCCGCCCCAGATCCTCCCGGGATACCGCATAGGCGCACCGGAGGTGATCGGTGCCGGAGGCGCCGAAGACCGAGCCCGGGACCACCGCCACCCGCTGCTCCTTCAGCAGGCCCTCGGCAAACTCCTGGTCCGAGAGGCCGGTGGAGACCACGGACGGGAAAGCGTAGAAGGCCCCCCGCGGCACGTGGCAGGTGAGGCCCAGCCGGTTCAGGCCCGCGACAAAGTAGTTCCGGCGGATGCGGTACTCCTGCACCATCCGGTTCTTGTCCTCTTCTGCGTTCTTCAGGGCTTCCACTGCAGCCAGCTGGCCCATGGTGGGGGCGCAGAGCATCACGTACTGGTGGATCTTCAGGGCCAGCTCGCAGAGAGGCCGGGGGGCGCAGAGGTACCCCACCCGCCAGCCGGTCATGGAGTAGGCCTTGGAGAAGCCGTTCAGGGTGATGGTCCGCTCCCGCAGGCCCTCCACGGAGGCCACCGCCACGTGGCGGCTGTCATAGGTCAGCTCCGAGTAGACCTCGTCGCTGATGACGAGCAGGTCATGGTCCTGCACCACATCCGCCACAGCCCGCCACTCCTCCCGGTCCATCACCGCTCCCGTGGGATTGTTGGGGAAATTGACCACCAGCACCTTGGTGCGGGGGGATATCTTCTCCATCATCGCGTCGGCCGTGAGCCGGAATTCCTCCTTCTCAGAGCACGCCACGGGGACCGGGACCCCGCCGGCAAGGGTGACGCAGGGGGCGTAGGAGACGTAGCAGGGCTCGGCCACCAGCACCTCGTCCTCCGGGTCCACGACGGCCCGGAGGGCGATGTCCTGCGCCTCGGAGACCCCTGTGGTGATCAGGATCTCCGTCTCCGGGTCATAGGGGGTACCGTAGCGCCGCTCCAGGTCCCGGCTCACTGCCCGGCAGAGGGCCGGGATGCCCCGGTTCGAGGTGTAGGAGGTGTGGCCCTGCTCGATCGCATAGATCCCGGCCTCTGCGATGTTCCAGGGAGTGTTGAAGTCAGGCTCCCCCACCCCCAGGGAGATGACGTCCTCCATCTCCTGGAGGAGGTCAAAGAACTTCCGGATCCCGGACGGTGGGATCGCTTCTGCCCGCGTGGAGCCGAATTTCCTCATGGGTCCACCCCTAGAAGGAGAACGGGAGGCGCTCCGCACCCTCTCGCTCGACGAAGAGGATGCCGTTCTCCTTGTAGATCTTCATGATCAGGTGGGTGGCCGTCTCCCGGATGTGGTCCATGGGGGCGATCTGCTCGGAGACGAACCGGGCCACCTCCTGCATGGACCTCCCTGCAACCAGGAGCTGGAGGTCGTAGACCCCGCTCACCAGCCGGAGCGAGCGGACCTGCCGGAACCGGGCGATCCGCTCAGCGATCCGCTCGTACCCGAAGTCCCGCTCCGGGGTCACCTTCAGGTCGATGATGGCGAGCACCTCCCCGTTGCCGGCCCGCTCCCAGTCCACCACCGTCGAGTAGCTCCGGATGATCCGCGCATCCTCCATCCGCACGACCCGTGCCCTCACGTCGTCTTCGGAGAGCTCCGTCATGGTGGCCAGATCGGCGGTCGGGATCCTGCTGTTCTCCTCCAGGAGCTGCAGGATCAGGAGGTCCTTCTCGTCCATGGAATCACCGGAAGATTGTCTTCAACCGGTTGGCATCCATCCGCTTCAAGGTTTCCTGCTCCAGGCGCTGGTCCTTCGCGAGCACCTCCCAGATCCGCTGGGTGGTGGTGTCGAACCACATCTCCTTGGTCCGGCCGTACCGCCCTTTGGATACGACCCGGGTGTTGATGACCCCCAGCATGTTCAGCTCCGAGACGAGGTCCGTGATCCGCCGGTTGGTGAGGATGTCCAGAGAGAGGTCCTTCGCCACCTCCCGGTACACGTTCAGCACCTCCCCGCTCGTGAAGAGCTTCTTGCCATTCTGGTCCAGGACGAGCATGGAATAGAGCACCACCTTGGACTGGGTGGGCAGGGTGGAGACGCACTCGATCATGCTGTCAGTCTCGATCTTTTCCTGGGCCATGCGCACGTGCTTCTCGGTCACCCGCTCGGCGTTCTCCCGCTCGGCCAGCTCCCCGGAGACCCGGAGGAGGTCCAGGGCCCGCCGGGCGTCCCCGTGCTCCTGGGCCGCGAGGGCGGCGCAGAGGGAGATGACATTCGCCTCCAGCACCCCCTCGTTGAAGGCCCCCTGGGCGCGCTGGGTCAGGATGTCGCAGAGCTGGGGGGCGTTATAGGGGGGAAAGACGATCTCCTCCTCGGAGAGGGAGGAGAGGACCCGGGGGTCCAGGAAATCGGTGAACCGGAGGTCATTGGAGATCCCGATGATGCCCACCTTTGCGGACCGGAGGTCCGAGTTGATCCGGGTCAGGTTGTACAGGGTCTCATCCCCGCTCTTCTTCACCAGCTTGTCGATCTCGTCCAGAACGATCACCATGACCCCGCCAATGGTATCCAGCTTGTTCTTCAGCTCCATGTACACCTGGTCCGTGGGCCAGCCGGTGAAGGGGATGTTGGGGCGCTGGCTGTCGCTGGGCCGCTCCTCATGCCCCTCCAGGGTCTTTGCAATCTGTGCAAGCACCCGGTACTGGGTGTCGATCACCTCGCAGTTCAGGTGAATGACGTGGCAGGGGATGTCCGTCTCCCGGCTGGCATTCTCCAGCTCCGCGCCCACGTACCGGACGCACGCGGTCTTCCCGGTCCCGGTCTTCCCATAGATCAGGATGTTGGAAGGGGTCTCGCCCTTCAGGGATGCGGCAAGGATGGAGGCCACCCCCTCGATCTCCGGCTCGCGGTGGGGCAGCACGTGCGGGCGGTAGGAGTGTCGGAGCACCTCGCGGTTCCTGAAGATATTTTTATTGGTCAGGTATTTCTTGAAGAGATTCATGGACGAGGTGTCTTCTTCCATCGAGAGCACTCCGGAGGATTGGTGCCGGTCATATCGGGTCTTCCGATGATAAACACATCGATCTGAGCCCATTTATAACCCCACGGGTTCCACTGGAATCTCACCGCTATTGCATTATTACTACGAATGGTCCAAGATAATTGCCCAGTTCCCCGGTTGATTTCCACCGGGTTTGCCCCTTCGGGAATGCACCCTGTGGGGGATTTATTCAGGACGCGGAATTTTCCCAATGGTTCGAAGATAAAAATCCGAACATCAGAAGTCTGTCTGTGGATCCCGGACCCACCCACCCCATGATTTCCACTGGAGCGGGAAAATCATTTCCCCTGTAGAAATTCTTTCTATGAAAATAGCCGGTGGTATTTCTTCCTTCCAAACTATAAAAATGATGTGAAATGATGCGGGAAAAGGACCTGCCCGCTGCATGAACTGGGGGGATACCCCCCCGGAGACCTGCAATGGAAACCATGGGGTCCCCCCCTTCGGTTCCTGGCTGCAGACAGGGCACCATCTTTAAACAGTCACCGGGAGAACATACCACCTGATCTGCATGAATCCGCCGCATATCCGGGACATGGTGGTCACCGCCGCGGTGATCACCGTCTCCACCTCGAGGACCCCGGAGACCGACGAGAGCGGGAAGGCCATCCAGGACCTCCTTGCCGGGGCCGGGATTGAAGTCACCTATTATGCCCTGGTACCGGACCATACCCTCACGATCCGCACCGCGCTCCTCACCGCGCTGGACCATGCCGGCTGCGTCATCCTCACGGGGGGGACCGGCCTCACCCCGGACGACTGCACCATCGAGGCGGTGCGGCCGCTCCTGGAGAAGACCATGGACGGGTTCGGCGAGCTCTTCCGCTGGAAATCCTTCCAGGAGATCGGGACCTCGGCCTACCTCTCACGGGCCCAGGCCGGGATCATGGACGGTAAGGCGGTCTTCTGCCTTCCGGGATCGCTCCCTGCGGTGACCCTGGCCACCCGGGATCTGATCCTCCCCGAGATCCGGCATATCCTGAGCCACAGCTCCCTCCCCCATCCGTGACGCACCCCCTCATCGCGAAACCGAAAGAAGCGCCACCCGCTCCAGCACCAGATCCCGGAACCTCTCCCTGCCCACCGCGGCCAGCTCCTCCTCCGTGATGGCAAAGGCCTCCGAGAGCCACCGTCTCTTCTCCCCGGTGAGCCGGTCCCAGTCCTGTTCCACAAACTCCATGCAGCCGGCCAGGGCCTCCCAGGCCGCTTCCACCGGCGGTGCCAGGAGGACGTAGGACCGGTTGGTACCGGCATGGATCCCGAACTGGGTCGCGACACTGCACTGGCGGGAGCCGGCCGCGTACAGCAGGGACTCCATCTCCAGGGTGTTGGCGATGGGATTCCCGCCCGCAACAGAGCGGAGGGCACCCCGGACGGCCGCCTCGGCATGGGCCCGTCCTGCCAGCCGGTCCGCGTCCAGGCAGATGATGCGGGTCCGGCACCGCTCCCCGACCCGGCGGATACCGTCCAGGAACCGGGCCGGGTCGTTGGCTTCAAAGACCGCCTGCCGGATCAGAAAGGCCTCCATCTCACCCGCCTCCCGGTAATCGGGTCTGGGGATCGGGAGGCAGGGGAGCCGCTTCCCCGCCGGCCTCCCCGCGTCTCCTGCCACGGGCGGCGATCTCGGAGAGCACCTGCGCGGTTATCGCCCGGCCCAGCAGGGGGGTCAGCACGTCCTGCCCGGCCGCCGCCATCGCCTGGGGCGAGGTGAACCCCTGGTTGAAGAGGCGGCGGGCCCGCACCCTTCCGATGCCCCGCAGGGATACCAGGGGCAGGAGCTCCGGTTTCACGCCGTACTTCATCCGGGTCTCCATGGCAGCGACCGCTGCAGCA
>JAJRCY010000083.1 GCA_028678715.1 Methanomicrobiales archaeon
AACGCCGACCATTGAAAGCGGGGGGGCGGCGGGGAGGGGAGCAACCCTCACCCCCACGGTCCCACCCCCACGAGAGGATAACTCCTCTCTGTCGGTGACCTCAGATTTCGAGTCTCCCGGTAGAATGGCGGATCATTCGCCGGGCTGGCCTGGGATATCGCTCCGCTGTTTCAATGGTGAGGGTAGTCGCTCCACGGCGGTGTTTCCCTGCTCGGCGTTTCTCGGTATCATTTTGTCCCCCCCGTCCATCACTGATAAATATCCGGGGAACCCACACTCCTCTCCATGGAAGACGAGGAGCTCCGGAAGATCCGGGAGAAGAAGCTGGAGGAGATGCAGCACCGCATCGAGCAGGCCCACCAGCCCCCGCCGCCCGTCCAGAAGAAGGCAGGGGTCATCGTGCTGGACGAGCGGTCCTTTGAACGGGCCCTCCGGGAGAATCCGCGGCTGGTCATCGACCTCTGGGCCGAGTGGTGCGGGCCCTGCAAGATGCTCTCGCCCACCATCGCGTCCCTGGCCGGCGAGTTCACGGGGAAGATCACCTTTGCCAAGGTGAACACCGACCAGAACCCGGGGATCGCGATGCGCTTCGGCATCTCCGCCATCCCGACGCTGCTCCTCTTCTCCGGGGGCAGGCTCATCGATACCGTGGTGGGCGCCTATCCCCGGGACCCGCTCCGGGCACGGCTCGTGAAGTCCTTCGGTATCGCGGCCTAAATCCCCTTCTCCTTCGCCATCTTTGAGACCCTGGCGGCCATGATGAAGTCGTTCCCCGTGAGGCCGCCCGCGGGATGGGTGTACCAGCAGATGGTCACGTACCGGTGCTCGGTGATGGCAGCGTCCGGGTAGTGGCCTTCCTCGGCGGCAACGACCGCGACAAGGGTGAGGAACTTCACCGCCTCGATGAAGGTGGGGAAGGTGAACTTCCGTACGAGTCTTCCCGACTCCAGCACCCAGCCGGGCACGAGAGGCAGGAGGTCCCGGATCTCATGCCGGGTCAGGGGCGGGGTTCCCTCCTCCCACGGAGTGCATTTCATGGCGGTGAGGTCCATACCTCAGCGTTCTCCCCGCGGGAAAAAAAGAGTTTCTTTCCCGGGCTGTTCTCTGCCCGGTTCAGGCTGCCGGTACCCGCCGCTCCCTCCGCAGGACCACCACCAGGGCGGCGAGCGCCAGCGGCAGAGCGATGATGAGCGGATCAATGACATTCCAGGGGAAGCCCAGGAGTGCAGGCGTCCTGAAGAGGAGGTGCGAGAGGCCCATCACCGACGATTCTGTTTTGTGAACAAAGGCCGTCCAGAGGAACCAGGCCGCGGCACCGGCCAGCAGGCTCGCCTTCGCGGCCGCGGCCGATGGTTCCTTCGCGTACATCCCGTAGGCGAAGGCAGGGAGGAACGCCGATGCGCAGAGCCCCATGAACATGGCCGTGGCCCGGGCAATGATGGACCCGGGGAGGGCGAGCGCCAGGGCCACGGAGACGAGAATCATCACCACGATGCCCACCCGGTTCGCCGCGAGGGAGGGCTTCTGTTCCTTCAGGTGCTTCCAGATGTCGTACCCTATGGCGGTTCCCATCGCATGGAAGAGGGACGCGAGCGTGGACATGGCGGCGGCGAGGAGCGTGAGCATGAAGACCACCACGAACCAGGGGGGCATGGCCAGGTCGATGAACGTGGGAATGATCAGGTCCACGTTCCCCCCCGCCACCGCCGCGGACGCGATCTTCCCCGTGTGCTCGTAGAAGTACACGTTGGAGACTGCTCCTACGGTGAAGGCGACCCCGGTCATCATCAGGATGAAGGGGCCCCCCACCAGCACCGCCCGGTTCAGGGTCCGGGAGTCCTTCGCCGTCATGAACCGGACCGCCAGCTGGGGCTGGGCCAGGACCCCGATCCCCACCCCCAGCACGAGGGTGGTGACCACCGTGTACCAGATCACGGATCCCAGTGCGGGCATGGAGGTCCAGCCGGTGTGACCGAGCCCGGCAAGCACCGGGGGCACGAGCGGTGCCATCTCGGTGAGGGCCTGGTGGGCGTGCACCACCCCGCCGGTGGCCATGTAGGTGAAGACCAACAGAAGGGTCATCCCGACCAGCATGAGGGCCCCCTGGAGCGCATCGGTATACATGACGGCGATGAGCCCGCCGATGACCACGTAGACCGCCGTGATCAGGGCAAAGATCAGAAGCGCGGTCACGTAGGGGAGGGCCAGCGCTGTCTCCAGGAACCGGGCGCCGCCGATCAGGATCGCCGCCGTGTAGAGCGGCATCCCTGTCATGATCAGGGCGGCTGACGCGTACTGCATGAACCCGGACCCGAACCGTTTGCCCATCAGGTCCGGGAAGGTCACCGCGCCCAGCCGTTTCCCGATCTCCCGGGTCTTCTTGCCAAAGACCAGGAACGCGATGAGGATCCCGGCACCTATGTTGAAGACGGTGAGCCAGATGAGCCCCATCCCGTAGTTGGCGGCCATGCCCCCGAATCCCACGATGGCCGACGTGGAGATGAAGGTGGCCCCGTAGGAGAGGGCCAGGATGACCGGGTTCATCCTCCTCCCGGCCACCATGTAGTCCTCGGCGTGTTTCGTCTGGCGGTACCCCAGGTATCCGACAGCCATGGTGACTGCGAGGTAGATGACAGTCACGGCAGCCAGGATGAGGGTGTCCACCGCCATCTCACTCCCCCTCCCCCTTGTTCCAGTTCACGAGGCCGTACACTGCACTTGCCAGCGCAAAGCCGAGGGAGAGCGCATAGCCGATCAGGATCTGCGGATCAGGGATTCCGAGCATTTCAGCACCTGCTCTAGAAGGTTGTCTCTGCACGGGAACCGGGCGTTTCACTGCGGTTCCCTAAGGAAACGAGAAGAATTCGAAGGAGATGGGGACCACGATGCCTGCAGAACTGCCCGCGTGCGTCATCATGTCCATTCCTGTACAGAGGAATGGGGCGTACTGCCCATATATGGGTTTCCTTCCGGTCCGGTCACCCGAGCCGGGTGAGAAGGCTGGCCACGTTCTCTCCGAAGTGGCGGATGGTCTTCATGCCCTCTTCGTCCGCGAGAGCGTCCCCTGGCTGGTGGCCGAAGACCATGTTCCAGTAGGTGGAGCCGGGCACCACCATGTCGTTGATCAGGTAGAACATCAGCATCTCCAGGAGCGAGATGGTATGACCCCCGCGCCGGGCCACGGCGATGGGGCCCCCCACCATGCCGGTGAGGAACCGGTCCGAGGAGCGGGAGACCATCCCGATCCGCTGGAGGGCCGCAAGCACGTCACCCCGTGGTCCCCCGAAGTAGACCGGCGTCCCGACAATGAATCCCTGCGACTCCCGGATCTTCTCGATGATCTCGTTAAGGCCATCGTCGATGACGCAGCAGCCCCGCTCCCCGCACTGGTAGCAGGCGGTGCAGGACTCGATCCGCTTTTCCGCCAGGCTGACCACCTCCGCCGTGAGCCCTGCCGCTTCGATGACCCGGGCGCACTCATGGAGGACCTGCATCGTGTTGCCATGGATCCGCGGGCTTCCGGAGAGGAGGAGGACCTTCAGCATCCCTCGCCCCCCTCCAGCCGGACCAGCCGGTAGCGGCGGGTGCCCAGGCCCAGGTGCTCGGCACAGGCAAGCTGCAACTGTCCGTCGGTATGGGGCCAGACCCCCCGGAACTTGTCCCTGCCCCTGTCGTGGCCGTGGCGGAGGAGGGTCCGGGGAAGGCCGATCCCGCTGTTCACCAGATCCAAGCTTGCGGCATCGATGGCCACCGGGTCGGTGGAGGCCAGGATGCCGATGTCAGGGACGATGGGGGCGTCGCTCCAGGGAACGCAGTCGCAGTCGGGGGTGATGGAGAGGAGAAGGTTGTAGAACCCGACCCGCCCCTTCTTGCCCTGGAATGCCCCCAGGGCATACTCCATCATCCGTTCGATGAAGGGCGGGAGGTCCACCTCCCAGTCAAACTCGAGAGCACCCTCTGGGCAGACGGTCATGCACTCCCCGCACCCGATGCACCGGTCCCGGTCCACCGATATCTTCTCACCGGGGAGGGAAAGGGCACCCGCCGGGCAGACCGGGATACAGGTGCCGCACCCCTGGCACTTCGCCTCTGCCGCCATGGCTTTCGCCAAGTGCTCCTCCCGCTTCCCGGCAACCGGGGCACATCCCATGGCCAGGTTCTTGAGCGTCCCGCCGAACCCGGAGAGCATGTGGCCCTTGAAGTGGGATATGACGATCATGCTGTCGGCCGCGGCGATGTCCCCTGCCACGAGGACCCTTGGAAAGTGCTTTCCCTGGAGCGGGACCTCCACGAAATGGGTGGAGCGCAGGCCGTCGGCAATGATCACCGGTGCCCCTGCCACCGAGAAGTCAAATCCGTGGAGGATGGCGGTGGTGAGGTGGTCCACCGCGTTGCTCCGGCTCCCCGAGTACAGGGTGGCGGTATCGGTGAGGAAGGGGCGGCCTCCCGCCTCCCGGATCCGGTCCACGACGGCGCGCACCAGCACCGGGCTCACAAACGTGTCCATCCCCCGCTCCCCGAAATGCAGCTTCACCGCGGTGAGGTCCCGTTCCCGGATCACCTGCGGGAACCCGGCCTCAGCAAAGAGCCGCCGCATCCTGGCCACCTTGTTCTCTGCCTCGCTCCGTGCCCTGAGATCCGAGAAGAATACGTCTGCCACCACGGGAAACCCACCTTCCTCTTCCGCAGGCGGAACACTCTGCCGGTATGGGATATAATTCTCTCCCCCGGAGAGTTTCTGCACGGTCTTCCAGATGAACTGGCCACATTTTCGCCCCGGTGCCGGGGAATCCCTGACCGGAATGGACGGATGGGTGGGATACGCCTCCCGACGTCACCGCTTCGTCCGGGGATTCCTGCGTGCCCCGGGTGCGGAACCGGCAGAGATCCGTGCCCTCCAGTGGAAACAAAGGGGTAGACGCGGGTTTTTTCCAGACAGATATATAAACATGTCGGTAATCCGATACCAGCTGAATGGGTGATTTTTTACGTTTTTTCCGGAGAATCTCCCTTCTCAGCAGTTCTCGCCCGGTACCATGCCCGGAGCGGGCCGGCCCCGGTACCCGCATCCGC
>JAJRCY010000084.1 GCA_028678715.1 Methanomicrobiales archaeon
CGTCCGCCTGGAGGGAGTCCTCTCCCGGAAGAAGGACTTCCTTCCCCGGTTCGGGCAGATGCTCCGCCAGCTGTGAGCGGAGGCCACCTCCTTCGGGAGCCTGCATATGCCTCTCCCTGCACGGTGGCCCCGCCCTCTCTTCCCGGGGGAGGACAGATGGGGTCTGCCCCCAACCCACACCCTCTCCCGATGAGGATGGGGTGAGGGGGGCGGTGCGGGCAGTCCTGGAGAGAAGATCCCGCTCGTTACCGGCATGAAAGACGGGGGGAAGCCTGCCCCCTCCCGGTCCTTCCCCTCGTGAGGAGGGTGTGATCATCGGGATGGGGAGAGCGGGGAGAATCCGGTTGTTCTCATTCTCCATCGCCTTGGGTACATTAAAATAGAATTAACACAAGTAAATTTGTGTTATAGGAGAGAAGGTGCATGCACATCATGGAGGGGTTCCTTCCCCTGGAATGGTGCATCGCCTGGTGGGTCCTCGCCCTCCCGTTCCTGGGCTGGGGCTTCTTCAGGCTCAGGCGGGTGCTGGATGCGGACCGGGAGGCCCTCCCCCTTCTGGGCGTCACCGGGGCCTTCATCTTCATCCTCTCCTCCCTCAAGCTCCCGTCCGTGACCGGGAGCTCCTCACATCCCACGGGGACCGGCCTCTCGTCCATCTGCTTCGGCCCCGGCATCACGTCGGTGGTCTGCCTGGTGGTTCTCCTCTTCCAGAGCCTCTTTCTGGCCCACGGCGGCCTCTCGGTCCTTGGGGCGAACATCATCTCCATGGGGGTGGTGGGCCCCATGGCAGGGTACCTGGTCTACCGGGCGCTCCGCGACAGCCGCGTGAACGTGTACATGACAGTCTTTCTCGTCTGCGCCGTTGCCGATATCTGCACCTACGTGACCACCTCGCTGGAACTGGCCCTTGCCTATCCGGCCGCGGTGGGGGGTGTTGCCACCTCCCTCGGGGTATTCCTGGGCATCTTTGCCGTGACGCAGGTACCCCTGGCCATCGTCGAGGGGATCGTGCTGGCACTGGTCTTCAAGTACATCATCCAGTTAAAACCCGAGATCCTGTTCCGGCTCAGGATCTTCCCCGAACGGGCCATCACCGAGGCACGGGGTGGTGCATGATGCTCCGGCGGTACCGCCTGGAGGTGATTGCCCTTTTTGCAATCGTGGCGTTCATCGGGCTGTTCCTCCTCACCACGTCATTTGCCCCGGATGCGGAGTTTGCCGGCGCGGACACTGCAGGGTCCGCGCAGGTGGCGGCACTTACCGGGAGATCGGCGGAGGAATTTACCCCCCTGGTCCCCCAGTGGGAGCCGCCGAGCGGCGAGATCGAGTCGGCCCTCTTTGCCCTGCAGGCAGCGGGTGGGGGCCTCGTCGCCGGCTATATCTTCGGCCGGTGGAAGGGAGAGGCGAAAAAAGGGTAAACCGGCCCGATCGGAAAGAGTTGGGATATGGATCACGGGTATCTGGAGAATGTGGCCCAGGAGAACGGCCTTGTCAACGTGAGCCCGTACGTGAAGCTGGCGGTGGGCCTGGGGGCGATCCTGCTCTCCCTCGTTTCCCCGAACTGGATCACTCCCCTCTTCCTTACTCTCACCCTGGGCGGGGCCATCCTCCTCCTGGCCCGCATTGACCCGGGCCTCTATGCCCGCCTACTCCTGGCTCCCCTCAGCTTTGCGGTATTCTCCGTCACCGCCGTCATCCTGGTGACGGGAGGGGGAGAGGTCTTCTGGGCCTGGCAGCCGGTACCAGGCGTTGCCCTGTCTGTCACCTCCCGCAGCGTCCTCCAGGGAATGCTCGTCTTCTCGCGTATGCTGGGGGGGATGTCGGCCCTCTTCTTCATTGCCCTCACCACCCCCCTGACGGAACTCTTCATGGTCATGCGGCAGTGCCGCTTTCCCACCACCCTCCTGAACCTGGCCATGATGGTGTACCGGTCCATCTTCATTCTCGCAGACCAGGTGGACCAGGTGATGAGCGCCCAGCGCATGCGGCTCGGCTACTCCTCACCCCGTGAAGCCGTCCAGTCGTTCGGCATGCTCTGCGGTGCTGCCTTCATTGCCAGCTGGGAGGCAGGAGAGGACCTGCTGCGGGCCATGGATGCCCGCTGCTATGCCGGGCGGTTCGCCATGCTCAGCGAGAGCCAGCCAGTGGAGGCCGGGCCCCTGGCCGCGGCCACGGCATACCTGCTGGTGGGATCGGGCCTCCTGCTGGCCACCCTGCCCGGTGCCCTCTCCTGGGGGGGAGTATGAGCCGCATCATCCTGGAGGCACGGGACGTGCGGTACCGGTACCCCGGGGGGGTCCATGCCATCCGGGGCATCAGCTTCCATGTCCGGCGGGGGGAGAAGGTGGCCCTGGTGGGCCCGAACGGCGCGGGCAAATCGACCCTCCTCCTCATGTTCAACGGCATGCTCCGCCCCGACGCCGGCACCCTGCTCTTTGACAACCAGCCCCTCCGGTACGATGCCGCCTCCCTCCGGGAACTCCGGCGGAGGGTCGGGTTCGTGTTCCAGCACCCGGACCGCCAGATCATTGCCCCCACGGTCTATCAGGACGTGGCCTTCGGCCCGGTCAACCTTGGGTTCGGTACTGACCGGGTACGGCAGGTGGTCCGGGACGCCCTCCGGAACGTGGGCCTCGCGGGGTTCGAGCGGCGGCCTCCCCACCAGCTCTCGGCCGGGGAGAAGAAGAGGGTCGCCATCGCCGGTGTGCTGGCCATGGATCCGGATCTCCTGGTGCTGGATGAACCGACCAGCAGCCTGGACCCGGCCGGCTCCGAGGACACGATGGAGCTCCTGGAGGAACTCCACCAGGCGGGAAAGACGATCATCATCTCCACCCACGACGTGGAACTGGCGTACCCGTGGGCGGACCGGGCTATCCTCCTCAGGCAGGGGGAGATCCTGCAGGAGGATATCCCCGAAGTTGCCTTCGGCGACCCGGATCTGGTGCGCAGGGCGAGGCTCTCGGTACCGGTCCTCCTGGAGCTGTACCAGGAGCTGGCCAGGCGCGGGCTCCCCCTCCCCGAGAAACGACCGAAGACTGCTCTTGATATGATCCACCTCATCGATCAGGCGTTCTCCCGCGGTGCACGCACGGGAACCTGTGGCACGATCCATGTCTGTGACGTGGACAGCACCGGCCCCGAAGCCCTCTCCCGCTGGCTCTCCTCCCGCGATGGCCTCTGGATAGGCGCCATGGGCACCCGCGCCAAGCAGCGGGCGGCCGAAGAGCAGATAGCCGTGGACTTCACGTACGGCGTGATCGACAAGTGCCTCCTCCGCGCCCTCGGCGGGGAATCCTCCCTGATACTCACGGCGGGCGGGATGGTGCAGCGCGTGGAGGTCCGGGTCTCGGCATTTGCAGAGGAGTGGGGAACACCCATTCCCGTGGAGGAGGTGAAGGGGCCGTGACCCGGGCCATACCCCGGATCGTCATAGCCGGTTCCTGGAGCGGGTGCGGGAAGAGCACCGTTGCCGCAGGAATCATGGCATCGCTTGCGGCCCGGGGAAGGACGGTCCAGCCCTTCAAGGTGGGGCCGGACTTCATTGATCCCACCCACCACACCGCCTGCTGCGGCAGGACCTCCCGGAACCTGGACCCGTTCCTCATGGGGGAGGACGGGGTCCGGGAGACCTTCCGGAACGCAGTGGAGGGTGCCGACGTGGCCATCATCGAGGGCGTGATGGGCCTCTACGACGGGATCGACGGCACAGCGGTTGCCTCCACCGCCCATGTGGCCCACCTGCTGGATGCCCCGGTGGTACTCGTGGTGGACGTGCGGGGCATGTCCGGGTCCGTGCACGCCATCCTCCGGGGCTTCCGGGACCACGACCCGGAGCTCCGCTTCGCCGGGGCGATCCTGAACCGGGTGGGATCCCCCCGGCACCGGGCCATGATCGAGCAGGGCCTCCGTGTCCCTGTGTTCGGCTGGATCCCCCGCAGCAACGAGTTCCAGGTGGAGAGCCGGCACCTGGGCCTCCGCATGGCCCACGAAGGGGAGGGGATGGCCCGCATCGCCGCAGCCATCGGTGCATGCTGCGACCTGGACGGCATCCTCTCGGTGGCAGGGGAAGCCCCGCCCCTCTCCGAAAGCAGGCAGGATCCCCTGCCGGAACCGGGAAGGCGAGCCCGGATCGGCGTGGCCCGGGACCAGGCCTTCTGCTTCCTGTACCAGGACAACCTGGACAAGCTCGCGGCCGCGGGGGCATCCCTCGTCTTCTTCTCGCCTCTCTGCGATCCCCTGCCCGTCGTGGACGGCGTGTACATGGGCGGGGGATACCCGGAGCTGCACGCGGCGGCGCTGGAGGCCGGACCCTGCCGGGTGCAGCTGAGGGAGGCTGCGGACCGGGGGCTCCCCGTGTACGGGGAGTGCGGCGGTCTCCTGTACCTCTCGGAGGGAATCACCGCACCGGACGGCTCCGCCGCCCACCGCATGGCAGGAGCACTGCCCTGCGCAACAGAGATGACAGGGCGGGTGCAGGCCCTCGGGTACGTCTCAGGGAAATGGCTCGGGGGTTCCCCCTTCGGTCCTGCAGGGAGTACGGTGCGGGGCCATGAATTCCACTACTCCCGGCTCTCCTGCGCACCGGATGCCAGGTTCCGGATCCACCTGGAGCGGGGAAAGGGCATCCGGGACGGCCTGGACGGGATCTCGGAGCACAGTACCGTGGCCGGCTACACCCACGCCTACTTTCCCCGCGGGTTCGCCGCATCGTTTGTGGAGGCAGTGGCGGCCTGGCGGGAATCCGGGAAGTAGCGGCTGAAGAGAGTTCGGCGTATCAGGACCTATTCTTCCTCTGCTCGGGTGCTTTCCCATAAACCTCAGATCGCCCAGTCCTCACCGGAGGTTGCCACAGTGGCGGGGGCGGAGCCCCCGGGAGCGTCCCGCCGTTGGCTGGAGGGTATGGTGGCCTTTTATCGAAATGCGAACCTCTGGTGGGACGCTCCAGGGGGGGCCTATCGGCCCCCCCGCCGCGTGGGCGCCCCCCTCCCTGTCGGTTGTTCCCCAGACGATGTATCATTATCCGGAGTCAACCGAGGAACCGGCTATCCTCA
>JAJRCY010000085.1 GCA_028678715.1 Methanomicrobiales archaeon
ACACTGTCCTGGAAGAGTCGCCGGGATACAAGATCAAGCGGGTGACGGTGAACCCGGGCAAGAAGCTCTCCCTCCAGCTCCACCGGCAGAGGAGCGAGCACTGGATCGTGGTCAGGGGAACGGCGGAGATCGATCTCGGGGACCGGAAACTGATCCTCTCGGCCAACGAGAGCACCTTTGTCCCTGCCGGCACCCGGCACCGCCTGGCCAACCCGGCAGAAACCCCGCTGGAAGTGATCGAGGTCCAGAGCGGGGGATACCTGGGCGAGGACGACATCGTCCGGTTCGACGACGAGTACGGCAGGTCCTGAAAAAGGGATGGGTCAGGGTTTGGGGCCCGCGGCCGCGGGGAGAATCCCTGACCGCCGTGCCACGACCCATGCGAGGGCAAGGAAGATCAGGAACTTCACCGTGAAGAAGGTGAAGGCGACGAGCGGAAACCCCTGCGCCGGGTCGCCGTATCCGATGATATTGTTGTACAGGACGTTGTAGAGGAGCGGGAACTCCAGGTACGTCCAGGCCTGGGCCAGGTAGAAGAGGGCCCACTCCTGCAGCGATCCGGCCAGGAAGATGGCTAAAAAGGGGGTCACCCAGGCGAAGTACTGGGGGCTCGCGATCTTGTTCGTCAGGGTGAGGGCGAGCACGGAGAGGAAGATGGAGCCGAAGAGGGTCCGGATCTCCCGCGAGGGGTGGCGGTACGCGAGGATGAGGAGGATGATCTGCAGGACCACGGTGAGAAGGACGGAGATCTCGCCGAAGAACCGCACGGAGAAGAGCGTTCCCGTGATGAAATCCAGGTAATACATAAAGCTGTGGGCCAGGAGGTTGAACCCGGTATTCACGGTGTACGTGCGGAGGAACCCCGAGGGGGAGAGGAGGAGGAACGGGAGGGTCACGGCGAGAAAGATCGCCGCACAGATCCCGATGCGCCTGAGGATTTCGTCTTGGGCCCGCCCCTCCCTCTGGTCATGGATCAGGTAGTAGGGCAGGGCCAGGGCCGGGAACCACTTCACCAGGAGGCCCAGGGTCCCGGCCACGTATCCTGCCGCCTCCCGGCCGTACACGAAAAGCGCAACCGATAGCATCAGGAAGAACGTGGGGTAGGCATCGTACTTGGTGAGCACGAAGTAGGCCGTGGAGAAGGCCGTGGCGTACAGGACCCCTGCCGTGAACGCCCGCCGGGCGTCCCAGAGCTTCAGGGCCACCAGGTAGACGAGCATGACGGTGCCCAGGTCAAAGAGTGCCATCAGCGCCTGGTGGGAGAGGACATAGAGGTCGGCGCTCTTGGCGAGCAGTGCGGGGGCCAGGGGGAGGAGGATGGAGACGAAGGCCAGCTGGGGGTAGTCAACGGTGAAGTCCGCGTACGGGACCTGGCCCTCGTACACTTTCAGGGCAAACTTCAGGTAGTAGCCGATGTCAAACAGGTCGATGAAGGAGTGGAAGATCCACACCGTGGCGATCAGGGTGGCCACCTTGACGAGAAGGGAGAGCCCGCCCAGGGCCAGGAGGTGGCGGGTCAGGGTGGCGCGGTCCACCCCGCGGACTGGAAATCCCAGGAAGGAGAAGCCCGGGGCGGCATCCTCGTCTTTGCCTCCCCTGGCCTGCCGTTTCTTCGGGGACATTGGCTAGAGCATGAGAGGGGAGGGAATTTATGGGTGTCGATCTTCGATGCTCAACGGTGATTCCATGGAAGGATCCGCACTCTCCTCACGGGGGTGGGACCGGGAGGGGGGAAACCCTCCTCCCGCCACCCTCATCCGTGACGATACTCTCTTCCTCCCCTTTTCCCCATGAGCATCTTCTGGGGAGGTGGGGCGAAGCTCTGAGAATGGATACAATGACTCACCGGTGAACACGGGGGAAAGTACCCCTACACTGCCCGGGCCACGCAGATGGCGTTCCAGGTGGTTTCATCCGGGTCCCGGTCCAGCTCTGGGAAGGCGCCGAGACGGAGGAGGGCAAAGCCTGCCCGGGAGAGGAAGTCCTCCAGTTCCCGGGGGAAGAAGTACCGCATCCGGTGCTCCTCCTCTGTCACGGATGCCTGCCGGCCGGCATGCACCTCCTGCAGCCGGAAGTGCACATGGCAGAGGTGCTCCTTCTCATCCAGCCTGCCGGAGGACTCCCGGAGGATCTTCCCGCCCGGCGCCGGCATCTCCAGGGTGCGCTCCCCCGGCCGCTGGGCAAGGACCGCGGGCCCGTACCAGATGTCAGCCACGAACAGGCCGCCCTTCCGGAGGTGGCGGCGGGCGTTCCCGAGGGCGGCCCGCACGTCGTCATCCCCGGTCTGGTATCCCAGCACGGCAAACATCATCACCGCGGCGTCAAAGGTGCCCTCCACCCGGATGGTGCGGATGTCCCCCGGGATCAGCGGGAGGGAGAGCCCCTGCGCCCGGGCCTTCTCCCCTGCGAGGGAGAGCATGTGGGGCGAGAGGTCCACGCCTGTGACGCGGTAGCCCATCCGGGCCAGGCGGAGGGCGTGGCTGCCGGTGCCGCACCCCAGGTCCAGGACGGACCGGGTCTCCCCATGGCCATAGAGAAGGAAGATCCTCCGGAGCAGCTGGCATTCGGCATCGTAGTCCTTGTTTCGGTACAGGAGGTCGTAAGCCGATGAGTAGCCCCGGTCGAAGACCCCTGCCATCTAGCGGCCTCCCCGCACGCGGGCAACTGCAATGCGGAGGACGTAGCGCATCCCGGTGGTCAGGAATCCCCCCAGCGACGGGTAGCACTTGGAGATCCCGCCGGTCCGGTCCGTGAGACAGTACGGGACTTCGGTGACCGCGAGGCCTCTCCGCCGGCAGGAGTACAGGAACTCGATGAAGTATTCGCCAAAGCCGGTGGGGACCGGGACGCAGGTGTCCAAAACAGACCGCCTGAAGAGGATGAACCCGCTGTCATAGTCCCGGACCCCCTGCCCCAGCACGAGAGCTGCCAGCCGGTTCAGGAGCCGGCTCGTCCAGACCCGTACCGGGTGCCGCTCATCCGAGCCGCCCTCCACGTACCGGGACCCGATGGCGATGTCACAGCTTCCGAGAGCGGCCATCATGGCGGGTGCCCGCTCGGGGGCCATCAGCATGTCAGTGTCCCACCACCCGATGATCTCCCCCCTGCTCTCGATGATCCCCCGAAGGACGGCCGAGGCGAGGCCCCGGGTCCCCGTGCGCCGCACCAGGCGTACCCGGGGGTCCCTGAGCTCAGCGACCACCTGCCAGGTGCCGTCGGGGGAGTCGTCATCCACCACCATCACCTCCACGGGAGCCGGGATATGGAGAAAGATCCGGTCCAGCATCTCCCGGATGTTCTCCCGTTCGTTATAGGTGGCAAGGATCACGGAGACGAGCCCGCGGGGCTGCGGGCCCGCCCCGGTTCCCCCCATACCCTCTCCCGGGTGTTCCCCTTCCGTCACGCAGCGTCAGGCCTCCCTATGCCGGGTTCGCCCCGAACCGGAAGACGATCAGCACCCCGGTCACGATCATTGCGATGCCGATCCAGCGGGCCGCGGGGATCTGCTCCTTCAGCACGAAGTGGGCTGCCAGCGGGATGAAGGCATACATCAGGGCGTACATCGGGTAGGCGTAGCTCAGGTCCAGGCGGGTCAGCACCACGATCCAGAGGACCGCGCCCACGCCGTAACAGCAGAATCCCACCAAGATCAGGGGATTGGAAAGCAGGGCGAGGAAACCCCCGAGGGCAGAGGGCACCGACGAGAAGTCCAGCGACGGGAGCTGGACAGCTCCCGTCTTGAAGAGGAGTTCCCCGGCCACCCCCAGCCCGACGGTGATCAGGATCAGCCCCAGGTAATAGCCATTCATGCGCCGTGCTCCCGCGGGTGATCGGGTCCCGCGCCCCTGTACTCCGTCATTTCCGTTCATCTCCCCTGTTCCCATATCCCGTGAAGGCACCGGCTGGTGTACTTGATCTCCTCCCCGGTGAGACCTGAACCGGAGGGGAGGTACAGGCCGTTTTTCCCCAGCTCCTCCGCCACCGGGTAGCGTTCGCCCCGGAAGAGCCCCAGGTCCCGGCAGACCGGCTGCTGGTGGACCGGTACAAAGAAGGTCCGGGTCTCCACGCCGCGGGCGGCAAGGAGGGGAGCAAGCCGGTCCCGTGACACGGGTGCATCCTTCCCTGCGACGATGCCGTACATCCAGTATACGTTCCTTGCCCAGGGCTTCTCCACCGGCAGCCGGAGGCCGGGGAGATCCCCGAGGAGGGCCGTGTACCGGGCAGCCGTTGCCCGCCGGGCAGCAACGAAGGTGTCAATCCGTTCCAGCTGGGCCAGGCCGATGGCGGCCTGGATATTCGTCATCCGGTAGTTGAAGCCCACGTCGGTGTGCAGGAACCGCTTCATGGGGTCAAAGGCCAGGTCCTTCAGCGCCCTGGCCCGGGAGGCGAGGGCCGGGTCGCTCGTCACCACCATGCCCCCCTCCCCCGTGGTGATGATCTTGTTGGCATAGAAGCTGAAGCACCCGATCTGCCCGATACTCCCGGCACGCCTCCCCCGGTACTCCGCCCCGTGGGCCTCTGCCGCGTCCTCCACCACGACGGCACGGTGATCCCCGGCCAGCTCCCGGATGGGGTCCATGTCGCAGGGATGGCCGTAGATGTGGACCGGGAGGATCACCCGTGTCTTCCCCGTGATCTTCTCCGCGAGCAGGGAGGGATCCATGTTCCAGGTCTCCGGGTCCGCGTCCACGAGCACCGGCCGGGCCCCGCAGTACATCACCGCAAAGGCGGTGGCCATCATGGTAAACGCGGGGAGGATCACCTCATCACCGGGACCCACCTTCAGGGTGGCCAGGGCCAGGTGGAGCGCGGTGGTGCCGCTGGTCGTCGCTATCCCCTCCTTCGCGCCGCAATAGGCGGCAAATTGGGCCTCGAACTCGGTGACGTACCTTCCCTTGGAGGAGATCCAGTTGGTCTTCACGCAGTCGGTGACGTACCGGAGCTCCTGCTCACCGATGACCGGTTCGCAGACCGGTATCTGCCGGTGCCCGGACGGCGTCCTGTCCCGGGATTCCTTTCCGCCCATCACCGGCCCTCC
>JAJRCY010000086.1 GCA_028678715.1 Methanomicrobiales archaeon
ACCTGTGACCTCGGCGACAAAGCCGATCCACTTGTAGGCCTTCTGCTCGTTCTTCCATTCCTGGATCTTCTCGCGGCGCTGGTGCTCGTTCACATCCCGGAGGGAGAGGTCGATGTGGCCCCGCTCCCGGTCCACGTGCAGGACCTTGCAGACCACCTTCTGCCCTTCCCGGACAAAATCGCGGATGTACTTGACCCATCCCTTGGCCACCTCGGAGATGGGGATCAGGCCCTGGCGGCCGCCGTACTCGTCCAGGCGCACGAATGCCACGAAGTCCTTGACCGTCTCAACGCTGCAGATGACCAGTTCGCCTTCCTCGGGCCAGGAACCTTCGGGCATCAATCCCTCACTCGACCTCGGAGAGTACCTCGGCCTTCACCTGGACCCTGCCACCGGAGGGCTCGGCCAGGACGTGGCCGCAGACGATGCAATCCACGACGGTGGATGCCTTGGAGAAGATCAGCTGCTCGTTCTCGCAGTCAGGACACTTCACCCGGAGGAACTTGCTCCGGTTCTCGCGGTTCAGACGTACCATATGCTCACTCCGTCAGCTCGAACTTCCCGGCCCGGAACCCGGGACGGAGATGGGCTTTGCTGCACGTCTTGCACCGGTACCGGAGGTTCACCTTCTTCGTGGGTTTGTCACCGCCGGGCACCTTGGAGAACTTGCCCCGGTTGCCCACCCAGCCGCGCCGCGCCTTCTGGCGGTCGATCCAGTGCAGGCCGTATTCCTTCCCCTTCTTCACCTTCTCCACCTCGTGCTCCGTGTGCTTCCTGCAGAACGGGCAATAGGTCCTGAATTTGGTTGGCATCTTCATGGAATGCTCCCCTCCGAGGGTACGGTCGAGTATCACTATAATGTACCGGGGGTGATATTTAAGGCTATGTTGCGCTCCACCAGCACGTCGGCGTTCCGGGCAGGGAGGGTGACCACGTCCTCCTTCCGGAGAGCATAGACCCTCCCGTCCATACCGACAAAGGGATCGATCGCCTGAAGGATCCGCACCAGGCGGACCGGGGGCGGCTCCACCGGTCCGCAGCCGGCATCGGCTGCGGCCGGGACCTCCGCGCCTGCGGCTGCAGAGGCCTCGCCTTCCACCCGGGGAGCCACCTCGGCCACCATCCCGTGCCGGGCAGCATCGATCACCTGGGCGATCTCATCGTACATCTGCCGTTCCACGGGGAGCATCTTCCGGATCTCGTCCCGGTCGGCGATGCGGCTCTCGGTCTGGAGGGCAGCGAGGGAGAGGACCTTCCGGGACCGGATCCGGAAGATGTCCCGGATCGTCTCCCGCATCGCTGCCACCTCCTCCATCAGGGTCTGGGCCTGGTCCGACAGGGGATCCCTGCAGGCATAGACCTGCTCCTGGAGCCCCTTCAGGTGGTCCCGGACCTTGTCGTACAGGTCCGGCGGCATCTCGGAGAGCCTGCCGGTCTCCCGCTCGTTCAGGACGATGAGGCGGAGTTCGTCCAGCTTCATCCCCGGCCCTCCCCCGCGATCTCGGCGATCCCCCGGCAGCAGAGGAAGACGGCCAGCGCCTCCGGCACGGTTGCCGGTCCCTTCGCAAGCGTATGGGACGATCCCAGGAGGGGCATCGTCACCTTCGCCGACAGGTCCACCCGGACCTTCCGGTCCCCGAAGACCACGGCATCCACCAGGGGGTCAAAGTCGGCCAGATCCGTGAGATCCAGCGGCGTGACCCGGAACCCGCTCCCGCCGTGGAGCGAGGTGGGCAGCCGGATCAGCCGCTTGGTGTCGGTGGTGACCGGCTCGTCGGCAAGGGCTGCCTGGGCCCGCACCAGATCGGTGAGCTTCCCGGTGCCCGCGGCGGTAATCGTCCGGAACGCCCGGTGCTGCAGGAGCGGGCCGGGATCGCCGGAGTCCAGCGAGGATGTCACCCGGTCCAGGTCTTCCATGAGGCGGGCCGCGCCCTCCTTCCCGACCCCCTCGTACGATGTCAGGTGCGCCATCGCCTCCTCCCTGCCGGGGCCCCCCAGCCACATCAGGTACTCGCGGACGGCTCTCATATACCTGCCCCTCCAGCCGGCGGCACCGGGGGTGCCCTGCCCCAGGACCGCCCGGGGATCTAGGCCGGTGCCACAGACGTAGTCCACGAGTTCCCTCCGCTCCTGGCTCCCCCATCCGCGGACCGCCAGGTCGCGGACATGGATGTGGTACCCCCGTCCTCCGGAGAAGACCAGGCTCACGTCCTTCCGGTGGAAGCCCAGCTCACCGGTGAGCATGGCAAGGAGCTTCTCGGTCTCCTCCTTCACCCGTGCGAGCATCCGGTCGTAGGGGCCCCGCATCAGGTGGTCGGCATCCAGGTCAAAGATGAGGTCTGCACCCGTCCAGCCCTTCTCGCTCATCGTGGAGGCCGCCGGGGACGCATAGTAGGCGGCGGAATAGAAGGTATGGGCAGGGACCAGGGTGCGGAGGTACTCCGTCACCTCTCCCCGGGTGCCGAAGGCCATGTGGCGGCGCATCGCGGTCTTCTGGGGATCCGGGTCCAGGAAGATGAACCCCCACTCCCGCTGCTCGAGCCCGGGGGGCACCGAGATGCGGCTGCGCCGGTAGTACTCGGAGAACCGCTGCTTCACGAACTCCAGGGTTGCAGGCTTCATGCCAGGTGCTTCTCCATGTAGGGGAGATGGAGGGAATACCCGAGGCGGCGGTAGTAGGGGCGGACCCCGATCCCGGCGAGAACGGCCAAGCGGCGGAACCCCGCATCGCCTGCGATGCGCTCGGCCTGGGCAAGGAGCCTCCGGCCATACTCGCGGTGCTGCCACTCCCCGCTGGCGGGAGATGCCCCCAGGGGCACCATGTTCCCGTACACGTGCAGCTCCCGGATCAGCGCCGTCTCCTCATCAATCCTGTCCCCACCCTGTGAGGGGAACCGCAGCCGGGCGAACCCCACCAGGGCGTCGCCCGAGACCATGGAGATGAAGACCTCCTCCCCCCCGCAGCACCGGTAGCGCTCCGTGGCGGGGACAGGCTCGCCCGAGGTTACCATCCGGCCCGCTTCCCGGCAGCGGATGCACCGGCAGGAGAGGCCCCGTGCCTCCAGCCGCTCCCGTGCCAGCTGCCGGAAGTTGCTGTGCCGGGAGCCCGCCGTGATGAGCCAGGCAGGGATGTCCCGCTGCACCCGCTGCAGCCGCACCCAGGGCGGGAGCAGCGACTTGGCATAGGCCACCAGGTCCACCAGGTCATCTTCATCGTAGGGCCGGTACCCCCCCTGCTGCCAGAGGGCCTCGATCTCGGATCCCGGCGTGACCAGCGTGGGATAGATCTTCAGAAAATCCGGCCGGAAGCGCTCGTCGGTAAAGAGGTCCCGGAACATGGCCCGGTCGTCGTCGAGGGTGGCACCCGGGAGGTTCGGCATCACGTGGAATCCCACCTTCATTCCCCGGTCCCGCAGCAGCCGGTTCGCCTTCACCGTGTCCTCCACCGTGCATCCCCTGCGGTTCCGGGTGAGGATCCGGTCACTCAGCTGCTGCACTCCCAGCTCCACCTTGGTGACCCCCAGGTCCTGCATGAGATCCACGTGCTCCCTCCGGCACCAGTCAGGCCGCGTCTCAAAGGTCAGGGCCACGCACCGGACCATGGCCCGCTCCTGCTCCTCCGCAATCTCGCGAAAGGGACGGTCCGGGTCAGGCACGTACCCCCCGTTCCGGTAGGCGTTCAGGGCCTCCAGGCACGAGGCCACGCACCACCGCTGGTACTCCGGTGGCCGCGCGGTGAGGGTGCCGCCCATGAGTATCAGCTCCGCCTTGTCCACGGGGTGCCCCAGCGCCTCGAACTGCGCGAGGCGTGCCGTCACCTGCCGGAACGGGTCGTAGCCATGCTCCCGGGCGCGGAGGGCTGCCGGCTCCTCCCCGGTGTAGCTCTGGGGGGTGTTGAAGGGGTGATCGGGCCCGCCCGGGCAGGGCAGGCACTTCCCGTGGGGGCAGGGTGCCGGCGAGGTCATGACGGCCACGGGGGCTACCCCGGACCGGGTACGGGTAGGTTTCAGCTGCAGGAGCGGCCGCAGCCAGGCCCGCTCCTCCGGCGTGGCAGCGGCAAGGATGGCGGAGTTACGGGGGATCGGGGACGTACCATGCAGGCGGCAGACCGCGCGCTTGATCCGCTGGATATCGGGGGCAGGAGACGGGGTAGAAGAGATACGGGAGATGATCTCCCGCAGGACCCGGTCACTGTCCATGGATCAGTGCTGGACAGCGACCGATTCGGGGGTGGTATCGGCACGGTACTCCACCACCGGCCCGTGCCCGAGCCGGAGGTGGTGGACGATCTCCTCACCCAGCGTGAGGATCGCCCGCTTGTGCAGGATCTTGTTCTTGTGGATATGGACCGGAGAAATGGAAAGGGAATCGTATCGATCGGTGAAGATTACTTCGGAGGTGATGTTTTCATAGTATTTCTTGACATGGATAAGAAGCATATGGAGATGGAGCAACTCTTCCTTCTGCACACTATCACCTGCAGTGAGTTTAAATTTCATTCCTAGATATATTTTACCGGTGATCTTTATATTGGAAGAAGCATGCGCAGCCGGTCTGCTGCTGGGGCTCGCGGTGGGGGATGCGATGGGTGCGCCCCTGGAGGGTCTCCCTCCCCGGCGCCTGCCCGTCAGGGAAATGCGGGGAGGCGGCATCCGCGGACTCCCCGCGGGCTCGGTCACCGATGATACTTTGCAGGCCGCTGCCGTTGCGCGGTCTCTTGCAACCTGCCGGGGCTACGCGCCCGGTGACCTGACCGCCCGCCTCCTGGAGGGGTACCTGCGCCATCCCGCCCTCTTCGGCCCCACCTCTGCATGGGTCTTCACCCTCCTCCTGCAGGGAGTGCCAGCCGGCGAGGCACCGGCCCTTGTGCACCGGCTGCAGGAAGGGTCCCGGTCCAACGGCGCGGTGATGCGCGGCCTGCCGCTCGCCATCATGTTCATCCCTCCGGCCCTGGACGCGGTCTCGCTGGCCTGCTCCCGCATCACCCACCACG
>JAJRCY010000087.1 GCA_028678715.1 Methanomicrobiales archaeon
AAGGACCATGCGACGGCCGGGGGCTCGTTCGATACGGGAAAGGAGATCGTGCGGAAGGTGTACCACCGCGATCCCCCCCACCCGGTGGTGTACGAGTGGATCAGCCTGAAGGGCAGGGGTGCCATGCACTCCTCCAAGGGGGTCGCGGTCACCATCAACGAGATGCTGGAGATCGTGCCCCCCGATGTCCTCCGCTACCTGATCGCCCGGTCCAAGCCAGAGAAGGCCATTGACTTTGATCCCGGCATGGGGCTCACCTCCCTGATCGACGAGTACGACCGGGTCTCCCACGAAGGCAGCAGCCGGGAGTTCCAGTTCTCCCGGATTGCGTCGGTACCTACCCGGATCCCCTTCCGGCACATGGTGACCGTGGTCCAGATCGCCCACGACGACCGGGGGATCTTCCAGTGCCTGGCCCGGAGCGGGTACGACATCTCCCATGCAGAGAACGTCCTTGCCCAGGCGGGGAGGGTCCGTGCCTGGCTGCGGAAGTACGCCCCGGACCAGGTGAAGTTCTCGGTGAAGGACCAGCTCCCGGCCCGGATGAAGGAGGTCCCCCGGAAGGATCTGGAAGCCCTGCGCAGCTACACGGAGTTCCTGGAGCGGATGGAAGGGTGGGGGGCGGAAGCGATCCACAACGGGGTGTACAGTGTGGCGAAGGCCGAGGGAGTGGACCCGAAGCAGATCTTCGAGGCGGTGTACCTGGCATTCCTGGGGCAGCACCGGGGGCCCCGCCTCGGCTGGTTCCTGGAGGCCTTGGGCCGCGACGCTGTCATCCGCCGGCTCCACGAGGTAGGGATCCTCTGTGTATAGCCGCGGGTGCGAGCTCTGCCATCAGGGCGCGAAGATGGTCCTCTTCGTGACCGGAAGGTGCCACCGGGGCTGCTGGTACTGCCCCATCTCCGCCGACCGTATCGGGGTGGACACGGTCTTTGCCAATGACCGGAGGGCGGATCGGGACAAGGAGATCCTGCGGGAGGGTGAAACGATGTCAGCCCTTGGATCCAGCATCACCGGGGGGGAGCCCCTCCTTGTCCTGGACCGGGTGGTCCGCATCTGCGGGATGCTGAAGGAGCACTTCGGCAGGGACCACCACATCCACCTCTACACCGGCATGGCCCCGGGACCGGATACTTTTTCTGCCCTCCGGGGCTTGGTGGACGAGATCCGCCTGCACCCTCCGGAGGATCACTGGCCCTCCATCCGGGAGAGCCCCTACCTCCGTGCCGTGGATACGGCACGGGGGATGGGCTTTGCGGCCGGTTTCGAGGTGCCCTCGCTCCCCGGGCTGGAACGGCTGGCCCCGGCCCTCCCGCACCTCGATTTCCTGAACATCAACGAGCTGGAATGGGGCGAGATCTCTGCAGGGGAGATGCGCCGGCGCGGCTACACCCCGTCCGATGCGCTCCACAATGCGGTGCGGGGAGCGCACCGGTGGGCCCAGCGGATCCGGAAACAGCCGAAGGTCCACTGGTGCACCTCGGCCTCCAAGGACGCGATCCAGCTCCGGGAACGGCTGAAGAGGATTGCCCGGAATACCGCACGGCCCTTCGACGAGATCACGGAGGACGGCACCGTGATCTACGGCGTGGTGGAGGGTGCCCCTGCCGTCGCAGGAAGGCTCTCCCCGGGAAGGTTCGCAGCCGTCGACGACCGGCTGGAGTGCTCCCCGCGGGAGCTCCGCCGGATCCACCGGCACCTTCCCGGGAAAAAGTATATCGTGGAGCGGTATCCCAACGGGGGTGTGGTGGTGGAGGTGACCCCCCTGTGACGCTCCGGGACACCATCGAAAGCCTGTACGAACGGTACCTTCTGATGCAGGTCCGCCACGTCCCCCTCCACATCGCCATCATCCAGGACGGGAACCGCCGCTATGCCCGGGACCAGGGGATCCAGACGAGGGACGGCCACCGTGCCGGTGCGGATACCACCGAGCGGATGCTGGACTGGGCCCGGGAGGCGGGGGTGAAGTACATCACCCTCTACTCCTTCTCCACCGAGAACTTCCGGCGGGAGAACGAGGAGGTCTCCCACCTCTTTGCCCTCTTCAAGGAGAAGTTCACCCGTGTCACCGACGACGAGCGGGTCCACCGCCACCAGATCCGGGTCCGGGTCTTCGGGGATCGCACGATGCTCCCCCCCGATCTTCTGGAGCGGGTGGAGGCGGCGGAGGAATCGACCCGCCACTACCGCAACTTCTTTTTGAACATCGCCCTGGCCTACGGCGGCCGGAACGAGATTGTCTGCGCTGCCCGCTCCCTGCTTCAGCAGGTGGAGGCAGGGAAGATCTCCCCCGATGCGATCGATCCCGCCATGGTGGAGAAGCATCTTTACACCGGCCAGCACCTCCCGCCCGTGGACCTGATCGTCAGGACCGGGAACGAGCAGCGCACCTCCAACTTCCTGCCGTGGCTTGCGAACGGCATGGAGAGCACCGTCTACTTCTGCGCCCCCTACTGGCCGTCCTTCCGGAGGATCGATTTCCTCCGGGCCATCCGCGTCTACGACCAGCGGATGCGCCTCTCGGCTGGCGAGCGGGCGGCCTCCCCCCTGTCCCGGTGACGCGGCCCGCCCATCAGGTGCCGAACCGCCGCTTCCGGGACTGGTAGTCCCGGAGGGCCCGCAGGAAGTCCACCCGGCGGAACCACTGCCAGTTCACGTCCGTGAAGAAGAGCTCCGAGTACACCGACTGCCAGATCAAAAAGTCGGTCAGGTGGGACTGGCCGGTCTTGATCACCAGATCCGGGGCGTACCGGAACGTCAGGTAGCGGTCAAAGAGCCCCTCGTCCACGTCGCCGGCCGCGACGCCGTCCCGGGCCATCCCGCGGATGCAGGCCGCGATCTCCTCCCGGCCGGAGCTGCCGATGGCCACGGTGACCCTGGCCCCGTTCCCCATCACCTCCTCCTGGTTCCGGGCGTGGAGGTGGAGCTCGCCCATGTCGGCGACCCGGCAGATGAAGGGGAGGAAGGGGTCGATCCGCGAAGGATCCTCCGTGCTGATGTGGAACGTGATCCCGGTGATTCCCATCTCCAGGCACCAGCGGGTCACCTCGGCCAGCTTCTCCGGGGCGTCCCGCATGTCCTGCTCGGTGACCATGAAGCAGAGGTGCTCGGGGAGCAACGAGAGGCGCCGGGCCAGGAACCGTTCATACAGCCAGTAGATCATCGGGTCCACTCCAGGAGCGTTTCCGCATCCAGGGCATTCAGGAGATCCTCCGGCGTGCACCATCCCCGCCGTGCCAGGACCACGCCGTTCTTCATGTGGTCCAGCTCGGGGGCGCTGTGGGCGTCGGTGCCGATGGCCAGCTTCACTCCCGCCTCCTTCGCCTGCCGGATGGGAGCATCGTCCAGGTCCATGCGCAGGGGAGACGCGTTGATCTCAAGCGCAGTGCGGGTATCTGCCGCCGCCTCGATGACCCGGTCCAGGTCCAGGGCAAAAGGTTCCCGGCTCCCCAGGAGCCGGCCGGTGGGGTGCCCGATGATGTCCACGTGGTCCGAGGCCATGGCCGAGAGGACCCGGCGGGTCATCACGTCCTTCTCCTGGTGGAAGGCCGAGTGGACCGAGGCGATGACCAGGTCCAGGTCCGCGAGAACAACGGGGGGGAGCGGGAGCGTGCCGTCGGCCAGGATGTCCACCTCGATCCCGTGGAGGAGCCGGCAGGAGGAGGACCGGTTCACCTGCTCGATCTCCCGGGCCTGGCCCGCAATCCGGTCCGGGTCCAGGCCGTGGGCGACCCCCAGGCTCGCCGAGTGGTCCGAGACCAGCAGGTACCGGTACCCCCGGGCCTCCCCTGCCCGGGCCAGATCGGGGAGCGGGAGCGTGCCGTCGCTGGCAATCGAGTGGACGTGGAGGTCGCCCCGGATGGCATCGAGCGTCGCGAGCCCCGGGAGGTCGTGGGCCAGCGCCCGGGGGATCTCCCCCCGGTCCTCCCGGAGCTCCGGCGGGATCCAGTCCATCCCCAGGAACGAAAAGAGGGTCTCCTCGTCCGCGAACTCCCGGAGACCGCCGCCGTCCCGGTCCTCGATGCCGTACTCGTTCAGCCGCAGCCCCTTCGCGATGGTCATCTCCCGGAGCCGGATGTTGAACTCCTTGGACCCGGTCAGGTACAGGAGCATGGAGCCGTACGCCCGCGCCGGGGTGAACCGCAGGTCCACCCGGTGGGGCCCCACCCGGATCGAGGTCCTGCGGTCCCCCTCTTCAATCACCTCGTCAGCCACTCCCCGCAGCCGGGAGTTCACCTGGTGGGGGGGCTCCCGGGAGACGATATCCACGTCCCCCACCGTGGAACGGCCCCGGCGGTAGGACCCCGCCACCTCATAGGTGCCGGGGCTGAGGGCGGCCGCCACCCGTGCCACCACCGCCTCCGCCTCGGCCCGGTTCAATCGGGTGGCCCGGGTCCGGTACTGGGCAATGGACCTGAGGAACTCCTGCTCCTTCTTCTCGCCGAAGCCCCGGATGGCGCGGATGCGCCGGCCCCGGGCCGCCCGCTCCAGCTCGTCCACCGACGTGATCCCGGCCTTCATCCAGAGGGTGTGGACGGTCTTCGGCCCCACCCCCTCCAGCTCCAGGAGCTCGATCAGGGTCCCCGGCACCTGCGCCTTCAGGGCCTCCAGCTCCGGGTGGGTACCTGTCGCGGCCAGGGCCTGGATCTTCTCTGCGAGGCCTTTCCCTATCCCGGGGATCGCCATCAACTCCTCCATGGTGAGACCGGCCACATCCCGGGGAATGCGGCTGATCTCCTCGGCGGCGCGGTAGTAGGCCCGGACCTTGAACCCGTCCTGGCCCGTGATCTCCAGGAGCTGGCCCATGAGTGTGAGGGCGTCCGCCACCGCAGCGTTGGAGGCTTCCATCGCATACCCGTGGGATCTCCAGGGTCTTTAAACCGGTGAGGTGATCATCCCCGGACCGGCCGGGTGCCCCCCC
>JAJRCY010000088.1 GCA_028678715.1 Methanomicrobiales archaeon
GAGCGCTACGACTGGATTACCTTCCTCCCCATTGCGGACGGCAGCGGCCACTACAACCGCTACTTCGGTCGGCTCGCCGATGGCAACGTGAAGGTGCGCGGGATTGCGCTCCGGCGGGGGGATACCCCTGAGTACCTGCGGAGGATGCAGGGGGAGATGCTGGATGTGCTGGCCCGTGCCCGTTCCCCCGGGGATCTGCCACCCCTGGAAGAGGAGGCCCGTGGCATCCGGGACCGGTACCTGGCAGGGCTTGCGGCTGCAGACCCGGGGGAACTCGTGATCCGGCGCCGGATCAGCCGGCTCCGGTACGCCCACCGGTGCCTGGAGGCATCGGCTGCGGAGGCGTACCGGCGGAATGGGATCAGCATCGCTCCCGGGATGGAGATCGGGTACGTGGTCCGGGACGCCCGCCGGTGGGCGGTGGACGTGGCGGACGGCGCCACGACTGCAGACCTCGCCTACTACCGGCTCCTGCTGGAGAAGGCGTGGGAAGAGATCGCATTTGTCTTCCGGGCGGCGGGAAAGGCGGATCCCGCGCCCGTGCAGGTGCCCCTCCCGGCCGGGAGGAGAGAACCGATCCGGTGCCGGAGCGGGGGAGGAGGGAGCGCTCCTGATTTCGGGTGAGGGTGGCCCCGGGGCAATGAGTATGAACCATACTATCCTCATGGGGGTGGGACCGGGAGGGGGCAAGCCCCCTCCCGTCACCATATTTCCCTGACGATCTTTCCTCCCGGCCTCAACCACACATCTGGGCAAGATATAATTCCTCATGAGGTCATCCTAGCTGCAGAGGTGCCCCGGAATGGCGGATACGCCCGTGGTTGAGGTGACGGACGTCACCTTCGAGCAGCAGGTGGAGAAGGCGAAGCTGCCCGTGGCTGTGATGTTCTACAGCCCCACCTGCAGTTTCTGCCGGATGATGGAGCCCTACTTTGTCCAGTACGCCGGGGAATACCGGGAGAAGGTGGCCTTCGTGCGGGTGAACGTCACCGCGAACCTCTTCACCGGCGAGCGGTACGGGGTCCGCTCCACCCCGACCTTCACCTTCTTCTGCCAGGGGAAGCCGGTGCAGTCAATGGTGGGGGCCGTCTATCCCACGCTCCTCAAGAAAAGGATTGACGACGTGCTCCTGCATGGGAACGAGTGCGCCCGGAGCTCGACCGCCATCGATTACGAGATCACCGGGTACGGGTGACCCGAGCCCGGGACATCTTCGAACCGGGGAAGAAGGCATCTCCGGAACTATCGTCACCGGGGGAGGGCAGCGGGAGGGGGTGAGCCCCCTCCCGGCCGTACCCCCCCGTGGGGATATGCCATACCCCGGATTTGGTGGGTACAGCCGTCGGGGGATACACGCAATTCCGCGTGCTTCCTCGAGATCCTGAAAAAAGGGGATTACTTCTTCGCGACCTTCTCTTCCTTCAGTACCATCTTCGCGATCATGAAGATGACAAACGCGATGATGATGAAGTTGATCACGTCAGCCATGAACTGGCCCCACGTGAACTTGAACGGCCCGATGGCAAGGACCGCGGTCTTCCACTCCCCGCCTCCCAGCAGCGGCTGGATCAGCGGCATGATGATATTGTTCGCAAAGGATGATACCAGAGCGGTCGCTGCGACCCCCATGATGAAGGCAATGGCGAGAGGGATAACCTTGTATTCCTTCAGGAAGTCCATGAACTCCGAAAGCATTCCCATACGGTTCACCTCACTCTCGGTGTGAGATAATGCTCCTATTTATATTATTCGATCTTGACGTGGAGACCTTCCCGGGCAATTGACGCCGGGCCGGCCTGCGCGGACCGGAGAATCCGCCCGCGGTGCCCTCAGGGATCTCATCAAGCTTGCGGGAAAGGCGTAAGAGGTCCGAAAACCGACCTCTCTTCCGTGAAGGCTGGCCGGTTCATTGGAATACTTCTGGTCCTGTCGCTGCTTGCCAATGTGTACCTCCTCTCCCTCACAGCGCCCCTGCCGGAGGGGGTCCTGACCCCGGGAAGGAGGATCGTGGAACTGGAACAGGAGAAGGCAGCGCTCCAGCGGGACCTGGCAGACGCCCGGGACACCACAGGGCAGCTGCAGGGGGAACTGGAACGGATCCGACAGGAGCTGGCTGACCTCCGGGCAGCACCGCTCCTCCCCGCCCCCTCCGGCAGTGCCACCCTGCAGGCCCCGGCCGTTGCCCAGCGGATCGAGGTGGTGGGTGAGTTCCCGTTTGCGTACCGCCGGGTGGTGGAGGAGGGGTCCATGATGAATATCACCGCCGAAGTGGTGGCCGGGAGAGGGAGGGTCCTCGTCCGGACCGTGCCGCTGATGGGGATTGTCTTCCAGGATGCGGCCAACACCGCGGTCACGGTTGCGCGTGACCGGACGGGTGCCAACCTCTCGGCCAGCGACTTCATCTTTTCCATCGAGGCCCCGGGCGAGGTGCCTGCCGTCGATGGCCCGTCAGCAGGGGCCCTGATGTGCCTGCTGGCCATCGCGGACCTCCGCGGGCTGCGGCTCGATCCCCGGGTAACCCTCACGGGCACCATTGAGGAGGATGGCCGGATCGGTGCCATCGGCGGTGTCCTGGAGAAGGCACAGGCGGCAAAGGCGGCAGGGAAGACCCTGTTCCTGCTCCCGGAGGGGAACCGGGTGCTGGTGCGGTACGTGGAGCGGGAACGGCAGGTGGGTGCGTTTACCTTCATTGACCGGGTGCCGGAGGAGATTGACACCGCCGCCTACCTGCAGCGGGAGGTCGGGATGCCGGTGCAGTATGTCTCCACCATCGACGACGTGGTACGCCTCGCCTCTGCAGGGTGAACCCCTCCTTTTACCCACCCTCCCCCCGGTGTGCTCACTTCCGTTCCTCCGGGGGGAGCCTTTTTCACCTCCAGCAGTGAGATCGCTGTGGACTCCGCGTCCTGCCCCGCAGGTTCGCGGGGGATCGGTGATACCCTCATGGCAACCGTATATCCCTATCCACCGGGAGAGGGCGAGGTGAAATGGGTCTCGACCGGGTGGCTCCAGGACCACTTCTCTGACCCCGGCCTGCTGATCCTTGACACGCAGCCCAACATCCATGACTACATCCAGGGGCATATCCCCGGTGCAGTCTACATGGAGGAGAACCTCCTCAGGGCCTACGGCGAAACCAGGCCCGGTGTCTGGATCCCGCCTGACTGGGCAGAGCAGCTCTTCTCCCGCCTGGGCCTCCATCCTGACATGCAGGTAGTGGTCTGCTCGTCCAGCGGCCCCCTCTCTGCCTGCACCACCTTCATCGGGGACGGCCTGGAGCAGACCATGGTGGCTTACACGCTGGCCCGGTATGGCCACCGGAACGTCCGCATCCTGGACGGCGGGGTGGACAAGTGGAAGGCAGAGAACCGTCCCCTGGACCGTGTCTTCCCGAAGGTGGTCGAGAGCCAGTTCCGGGCTGACCTCCGGGAGGAGTTCTACATCGAGTACGATGAGTTCCGGGCCCTGAAGGACGACCCGGACGTGATGCTCCTGGACGCCCGGCCCCGTCCGGTGTACGAGGGGCAGGGCCCGTGGATCAGGGCAGGCCACATCCCGGGCGCGGTGAACCTGCCATGGAAGAGCCTCTTTGCCGATGGGAACAAGAAGCTCCTGAAGCCCGATGCCGAGATTGCCTCAATCCTTGCGGAGAAGGGGGTCAGCAGGGAGAAGACCATTCTCTGTTCCTGCGGCACAGGGCGGGAGGCCACCGCCGAGTTCGTGCTGTTCAGGTGGTACCTCCAGTTCCCGAAAGTCCGGATCTACGAGGGTTCCTTCACCGAGTGGTCCTCGTACCCTGACAACCCCACGGTGACCGGGAAGAACCCCCGTTAACTCCGGCCCACCACCCTTTTCCCCAGCCGGTGGACCAGGCGCAGGAAATGGGCAAGGAACCGCTCTCTCTGCTGCATCCTCCGCAGGAAGATGGCCTCCTCGGAGAGGAATAGTTCCTTGAGATGTGCGATGTCGGCCTTTGGCGAGAAGTACACATAGAGGGGAATCCCGGCCAGGATCACAAAGCACCCCGCGATCTTGTCGAACAGGGTCGTGGAATACATGAGATACAGGCAGATAGCCATCCCCGCCCAGGGGAGGACCTGCTCCCCGGGGAACACCCGCTTCCCGTGCCGTGACAGGACCACGAGGGCACAGCAGGTGAGGAGAAACGCAAATGCCATGGTGAAGACCGAGAAGGAGATCAGGGACCGGATGCCGGAGAAGCTCGCAAGGACGAAGGCCAGCAGCCCCTCAAAGGCCAGGACCACCCACGGCGTGTCAAACCGGGAATGGAGCCGGGCAAAGGTGCGGGGGAAGAGACCGTCAATGGCCATGGCATAGGCCAGGCGTGCGGTACCCAGGATGCCGCTCTCGTCCGATCCTGACACCGAGACGAGGGCGCCCGCAGACATGAGCAGGCCGCCTGCGGAGCCAAGGAGGGCCACGCCGACGAGCACCAGGGGGGTCGTGGTCCCTGCCAGCTGCTGCCAGGGGATGATCCCGTAGACCACCAGGTTCGTGGAGAGGTAGAAGAGGGTGACGACGGCGATACCGGTGGCGAGCGCACGGGGGATGGTCCGGGCCGGGTCCTTCACCTCCCCTGCAGGGAGGGTCCCCATCTCAAACCCCACGTACGCCCAGAAGACCAGCACCAGCGCGGGCCCGAGCGCATCCAGCCCCAGCGGGAGAAACGGGGTGTAGTTGGCGAGAAACACCCCGGGGTGCAGGATGAAAAAACCCAGTCCGGCGATCACAATCAGGAAGATGGGAAGGAGCTTGACGACGGTCAGGACGTCGTTCACCCTACCCGCCGCTTTCA
>JAJRCY010000089.1 GCA_028678715.1 Methanomicrobiales archaeon
GAGACCCTGTCCTGCAGTGCATCCGCAAATCTCTCATTTCCGATGCACCCCTGAGAGACCCGGACGAGACCCTGACGGCAGGTATCCCGCGTCGCCCCCCCCCGCCGGGCAGATGGAGGGTGTTCCCCGTCGGGAACCTCACCCTGTGCCCGGAGCGGGAATATTCAGAAAACCATTATAAGCCACGCGACAAGACTTTCCACACATGGCTGAGGATCCGGCGGCGATGGGACCCGCTGACGAGAGAATGCAGACGGTGAAGAGGGAGTTCCTGGAGTATATCGAGAAGAACCTCCAGGAGATCTCCTCCTATCTCCCGGTCTTCTACGGCCATGTCATCGCCACTCTCGACAACTCGTTCCCGGACCTGGACATCGAGGCCTACGACGAGTTCATCGACACCGTCACCTACAAGATCCTGGATGCCTCCGACCGCGGCCGCGAGCTCCCATTCATCGAGAAGGTCATGGCGAGCGCCCAGCGTTCGAAGAAAGGACAGGACAGGAAGGTGTGCCTGGACATCATGGCCGGCATGCGCCTGCTGAAGTCCGAGGAATATGCCCATGCCATCCCCTTCCTCAAGGATTACACGGACCGGGATGCGATGATCGCCGCCGCAGTGGCCTATGGCTACTACATGCTCTCCCTCCGCGAGATGGCAGATGGCCGCGAGAAGGGCATCGCGGGCCGGCCGGGGGAGCACGAACTCCTGGCGCGCGAGGAGATGCTCCAGATGGCCCGCCGGCAGCCCCCGATCCACGCGGTCCGGGCACTCCAGGTACAGGAGGAGGAGGAGCCCTGGCTGAAACGTGCCTTCTGGCTGATGCTCTCCAGCGCCCTGGAATGGTTGCCAGGCGAACGGGGTCTCATCCTGGTGGGCCTGGAGAAGGCCAAACGCGACGGCAACCGCGAGATGAAGGTTGAGCTCCTGAAGATCGCCACCGAACGCTTCTCTGACGATATGTCGTTTTTACGGGAGATGTACCATTTCCGCGTGGAGCAGCGGGACGGCACCGGTGCTGCCGGCGTCGTGCGCCAGATGATGCAGCAGTTCCCGGATTCCCTGGAGCCCCTCTACTACGGCCTCAAGCTCTCGCTCCTCTCAGGAAGGCAACCCACTTATGATGGCTTCCGGAGCCTGGCCATCCAGAAGGGGATGGATCCGGAGATCATCCGTCTCCAGGACCTCTGTTTCACCGCGGTCTCCTCTCAGAAGCAGGAAGCACTCTCACATCTTCAGGAGCTCCGCCGGAGCTCGGTGAAGACACGTTTCCTCCACCCGGTGCTGCACTACCTGGTCCACGATATCTTCGGGGATGATGACCAGAGGAGCCGCCGCGCGAAGAGAGCCCTGCTGGACTGCGTGGACAGCTACGCGCAGCAGGCCCTGGCCATTCCGCTGTAGCCGGGAAGGGGCTGCACCCTAACGATTCTGCCCGAAGAGACCGGCCAGCCAGCGGGAGAGATCAGAGAAGAACCCGGCGAGGGGATCCCGGGGGGATCCTCCCGGCCCCGGGAGTACGTCCATGGATATCACGGGTGTGGGAGGCGGCAGGAGATCTGCCGGGAAGGAGGTCGGGACGGGGGTCGCGTTCGCGGCTCCACCGGTCTCTATGACACGTACCGGGATCGGCGTGCCTTCGGCAAGGATACTGGGAAGGTACCCCACCCGTTCCGTTGTCGCAAACCAGATCCGTCCCAGCCCGTCGGAGAAGATCCGTTTCACCGCGTTCGAACCGATCCCGTCCAGTGCAGTCAGGTGCACTGTCCCCTTCCCTTCCGAAAAACCGTAGATGCCGTTACTGGTGGCGAGCCAGAACGCACCGCTGCGGGTAACGGCCATATCATAGATGGTGATATCCCCGGCCATGAAATCCGACGCGTTCAGCACCGGCTGGATTCCCTGCGTGAAGGTATGGTGGAGGATTGTGCTCCGATTGAAGAGGTATATCCCCCCGAACGGGTCCGCACGGAGCCTGAGCCAGTCCGGATCTTCCGTTACAGGGGCCAGGAGGTGCGCAAACCTCAGGGGATCGGAACCGGGGTGGGCCACCCATACGCCGTTGTCCAGGGAGGAGAGATAGAGGGACCCGGACGCCGGGTCCTCTGTGATGGACCGCACGTCGTACGCCCCCAGGCCCTCTTCCCCCCAGGGCGAAACCCAGTGCCAGATGCCGTTTCGCCACCGGTGGACCCCGGCCGAACCGGTGGCCACCCACATATCATCCCCGCTCCGGTACAGCGCATTGATATTCAGGTTCTTCAGGAGCTGCTGATCCTGGATGGTGACGATCTCCGGTCCCGCAAGGACCTGCAACCCGTTGGGGTACCCGACCCACACGAATCCCCGGTGATCCGTCTCCACCGCAAGGACGTGGTCGGAAAGGATGCTCCCGTTCGCGAGCGGGGTAGAGGTCCGGAGGGTCGTCCAGCCGTCGTAGAAGATGGAGAGCCCGTCATCGGTGGCAAAGTAGATCTCCCCATTCCTCCCCTCGGCCATGTCCAGTACTCCCGTGGAAGCGATGGTGGCGGAGGAAGGGGAGAAAAGGGTAATTCCGGCAGCGGCCGGTCCGGTGAGGAGCAGCACCAGGAAAACGGCCGCCGCAGGTATCCGGCTGGTTGTTACCCCACCCCGCCCCCCCGGGTACCCCCCACCCCCGACCCTGGACGGGGCGTCCTTCCTGGCATCCGGTCCCCTGGTGGCTTCCCGGCGGTTGCGGCCCGCTCCTACCGCAGCTCCTTCAGCAGTGCGGAGAGGTCATCCACCAGTTCCTTTCCCTGGACCCGAACACCCTTCAAATTCCGCAGGAGGCTGGAATCATCGCTCCTTTTCACGCGGACGGCATCTGCCTTCAGGGTTGCCAGGAGGTCATCCATGGTGCCACCGGGTTCCGAAGTGAAGGAGAGGATCTCCTGGTCGGCTGCCTGTGCGGGCCCTTTGGCCTCCGGGCCGGTGGCTGCCGACTTTGCCTTCGGAAGAGTGGTGGCCACCGTCTTGAGCGATGGTGATGCTTCCTTGACGGGGGCAGGAATGCTGCGGGGGAGGACCTCACCGTCTTTCAGCGCGATCTCAAAGGTAGCTTTTGCCGGTTCCCCTCCCAGACAGGAAATGGTGGCAGGGGGAACGGCTGCAGGGCCCGGTGCCCGTGCAGCCGCCACACTCTCCACCTTCACGGCCGGGCCTTTCACCGTGGTCGTCTCCTTCCTGGCATCCGTTGCGGGGAAGAGAGGCCCCTTCTCCATCACCTGCGCCCCCGTGGGATCGGGCGGGGCAGCAACCCTGCCGGGTACCTCAGGCCCCCTGCCCGGAATCCCTGCACCTTTAGGCGGTATCTCCACATCCCTGGCCGGTATCTCTGTACCCGGCAGCGCAGGCTCGAAATTGGCGTTGAGGAGATCCAGAAAGGGGTCACCGCCAGGTCCCCGGGATCCTGCGCTGGCTGCCCCGGGAACCGGCATCCTGATGGTCGCCGGAGGGGATGATGCGGAGGGGGACGCGATGGTGCGATCCAGCACACGGTCGATGGCGTCCATCCGGGGCTTTCCTGCACGTGCTGTCTGCCATCTCTCCCTGATGAGGGCTGCCACGTTCCCGAGGGCACGGGGGATCTCCCGGAACCGGGACGTCCTCCCTCCGGGCTTCTTCTCGGGACTGGCCTCCCTCGCCTTCGCCACCCCCTCCGGCTCTGCGGCGGCTTTTTTTCGGCCGCCCCGCCGCAGGCCCTTCAGATCGGCGGGGGTGATGGACCCGGAAGCGAACAGGATCGCGGCGGCAATCAGGCCGAGCTCGGAGAAGAGGATCATCGGGTGCACCTGCAGGAAGATCATGAGAAAACCGGGGATCAGGATCCCGAGCATCATGACCAGGCGGCGAATCCACGGCTTCATGCTACACTCCGGTGAATGTCGGGAAATTGAAGAACATGGCTACCACTATGGGGGCAACGAGATAAATAATACCGCTCACGATGGTGAGGATGGCCGTGAAGAGGTAGGTGATGTACCGGTCACCCCCGTACACGATCTTCCCTGCAAGGATATTGGAGATGGTGAGAAGGGTGATGATGATGACCACATAGGTCGTCATCATGCCCTCCGGGAAGTTGACGAACATGTTCATACCGGATGCCATGCCCCCGAGAGAGGTCGAGCTCGACAGCGCAGCCTCATTCATCCCGAGCGTCTCCATCACCGCGATGATGGCCTTGGCCATCGTGAGCATGATGGAGAAGAGGAACATCAAAATGGCGATCATGGCCGCATGCATGGGTACGAGCAGCGTCACGAAGCCCATGGCAATCATGTGCCGTTTCTCGCGGAGCAGCACCTGCTCGAGCATCGAGGTGTGGACGATCTGACCGATCCGGTCCGGGTTGCCTCCCAGCGCGACGGCGTCGCGGAAGATGTTCATGTACTTGTAGATGTAGTTCGAGCCGGACTCGCCAATGAACCGCTCCCATACCTTGTTCTCGTTGAGCCCCAGGTTCAGCTTGGAGTAGGTGGCGTCGATCAGGGGGCAGATGGCGTCCAGCGACTTGCGATCGATATCTGCGATCGCCAGGGTGATGGGCACTCCTTTTCCTCCCATCACCGATCCCAGGCTCCGGATGAAGGTGGGGAAATCCCTGTCGCGGGCAACGACGAGCCCATCGTCCAGAAACCCGATGATACCCAGAGGTGCCAGCGTCACCCCGACCAGGATGAAGACCACTCCCGCGCTGGCACCGATCAAGAGGAGAATCGGTACGGCACAGAGGGTGGCGATGACCATGGGGCGCTCCAGGCGCCGGATCATCGCCTGTTCCCGTGAA
>JAJRCY010000090.1 GCA_028678715.1 Methanomicrobiales archaeon
CGGCCTTGCCACTCATATGGGCGTCCTCCTGGACGTGCCGGCCATCGGCGTGGCGGGACGACCCATCGGGACCGAAGCGGTGATACCCGGTCCTCTCCGGGGAGATACCGCTCCCGTACATGTCTGGGAAAGGATCGCCGGCTGTTCGGTCCGGACCAGGGCGGGGGCACGGGAGGTTTACGTGTCGCCCGGCCACCGGATTTCCCTCGAGACGGCAGTCGGGATCGTCCTGGCCACCGCCACCCGGTACCGGATGCCGGAGCCCCTGCGGGCGGCACACCGGCACGCGGTGGAATGCCGGGCAATGAGGGAAAAGACGGGAAAATCCTGGAAGAAATCATCCTAAGACCAGGAAAAACCTCGGAAGTACATCACCTCACGGGGGGTGGGGTCGGGAGGGGGCTCTGCCCCCTCCCGTCGCCCTCCCCCGAAGAGGATGGACCGAACGGGCCTGGTCTCGGATCCGCAATACACGAAGATAGACGAATCCACTGGTTGTTACCCCCTGAGCGCCGGTCGCGTCGGCGCAGGCCAGACGATCGGCACGTCCCATTCGGGGGGGAAGAGGAGGGGTTCTGCGGGGAACGAGAGCTCCGGTGCCGCCTGCACCCCCGGCTCCTCCCTGCCGGGGACCAGCACCACCACCGCGATGAGAGCTGTCAGCAGCGGGGAGAGGACTGCCGCCGTGGTGTCGGAGACCCGGCCCGTGAGTACCAGCCCCCAGAGCGCCGCCAGCTGGACCGCGGAGATGCCGGCCACCGCGATCCTCCCCGTGCGGTGAGGCTGGGCCAGGAGCCTTGTACGGGACGCCGCTTCGGCGAGGAGCCTCAGGTTCCGTTCTGCGTAGCGCTCCATCCCCTCGGCCTTCAGGCACTCCCGGAACGACGCCACGGATGCCCGGAGATCCCCGAGCCGCGCATGGAGGATCCCCTGCCGGAACTGCACATCGGGATGGGCAGGGGCCAACATCTTTGCCTCGTCAAGGTTCCGGAGTGCATCCCGGTATCGCAGTGTGTCCCGGGTGCGGTCACCGGCCGCCATGTGCACATCGGCAAGAGCGAGGAGCAGGGGAATGCGGTGCTCCCCTTCCACGCGGGCAAGGCTCCGCACGAGCACCCTCTCGGCATCCAGGGGATTCCCCGCAGCGGAGAGCGCGGCTGCCAGTGCCCGGGGCGGGTCAGGGATCTCGGGATCGGCGGCCTCGGCCCGGCGGAAGAGGGCGGCAGCCTGGTGTGCCCTCCCCTCCATGAGGGCAATGCTCCCCTGCACGAGCAGCGCCCGGGTATCATGCCGGTGATACTCCACGGCCTTTGCGAGTTCCTCCCCCGCATCCCTGAGCCTCCCGGTCATCGCATAGAGGGCCCCCAGGAGCCGGTGCCCGTCCCCCCGGGGGTTCAGGTGGATGGACTGCTGGAACCACTCCTCCGCCTCGGTCATCCGCTCCCGCAGGTAGGCAAGCACCCCGAGGGCCGAGCAGGCAGGGTCGCAGGAAGGTTCCGCAACGAGGGCAGCGTGAAGGAGCCCCTCTGCCTCCTCCAGGGATGCCGCGTCTCCCTTCCGTGTGAGGAGCCCTGCCAGGTGGGCCAGGTACCGGGGATTCCGCGGCTCCGATGCCACCAGGCTGCGGTAGACCCGCTGGGCCTCATCCATCCTCCCCAGCGAGACATAGACAGCGGCAAGACCGGAGAATCCGGGCAGCGGGTCCCTCCCCGTCTCCGTGATGGTGAGAAAGATCTTCCGGGCCCGGGCCCGGTCATGGCGCCGCAGATGGTACCAGCCCAGCTGCGCCGCGAGCGCGGTGCGGTCAGGATGGGCCTTCTCCAGCGCCTGGAGCAGGGGGACCGCCTCGAAGCCGCGCTGGAGCCGCTCCAGTGCCTCCGCGCGGGCCAGGACCGGTTCTGTCCAGCGGGGGGCTGCCCGTGATGCTTCCCGGAAGGAGGCCTCCGCCTGTTCCAGCCGGCCCGTATCCATGAAGAGCCAGCCGCGCTGGTAGTGAAGCCCGGCGTTGTCGGGGACCACGGCCAGGGACTGCTCCGACAGGGCGAGGGCCTCGTCCCGGCGCCCCAGCATCCGGAGGGAAGCCACCTTGCCCGCCATGGCGTTACCGTGGGTCTTCTCCAGGGAGAGCACGTGGTCAAAGGCCTGCAAGGCCCGCTCGTACTCCCCCTGATCAAAGGAGGCGAGACCCATCCGGTACAGGGATTCCCTCTTCCACAGGGCCGTCTCCGGGCCGGCCCCCGCCATCGTGAGGACGCGGTCGAAGGTGCGGACTGCCTTCCCGTACTGCTTCCGGAGGTGGTAGAGCACCCCCAGCTCCTCCAGGAGATCCCGGCTCTCGGGGTAAAGGGAGAGGCCGGTGGAGAGGACCGTCTCTGCCTGGTCATACTGTCCCAGCTTCATCAGGCAGAAGGCGGTCCCATAGAGCGCCTCGTGGCTGGCCGGATCCTCCCGGAGTGCCGTAGAGAAGGAGACGAGCGCCGCCGGGAACTGGTTCTCCATCACCGCCCAGAAGCCGTCCTCGATGTACTGATCAGCCCCTCCCTGGACTACCTCAGGGGGATCTTCTGCGGATGTTCCCGGTCCATGTGCACCGGTACGGAGGCTCCCGGCCCCCCACTGTTTCTGGGTCATCATCGATGAACCTGCGGAGTTCGTGGGATGGTTAAGTGTTTTTAGACAAATCTAATGAAAATCGACTATTTATAGATAATTCCCCCGTAAAAATCATAAAAAATCAAACAATCCCCATTTACTGGAGGGATTCGATACCTTGATCATCCTCCCATAAAAATCAGGGAAATAGCCCGGATTCTGATGATCACCATGAGATGAAGAGATAGTTCCATGGATAGGTTTATCATTCCCGCCGGAACGAAATTGAAAACTTGTTGATTCAACCCTCTGATGGGGATTCATCCTGACACCGAAATCTTCCCGGCAGAGCACATCCTCCCCCCGGGAGGTGGGATAGGGAGGGGGCCACCCTTCCCCCCGCCGCCATCTCCCGTTCAGGAGAAGCATCTCATTCCGTCACCCGCACATCCCGTGTGAAGGTTTTTGAGGGCCGGAGATCCACCTGCTCTTCACCGTGTTGCGGGGCCGGCACAGGGAGGGAGTCCATGGCGGGAACGGACAACGGGACACGTAAAGGGGAGGGCGGGGCAGAGCAGCAGAAGAAGAAGCAGGCGGAGCTGAAGATCTCGGGCATGACCTGTGCTACCTGTGCCGTGACCATCGAGAAGTCCCTGCAGGGGGTGGAGGGGGTGGCAAAGGCAGAGGTGAACCTGGGCCGGGAGTCGGCCCGGGTGGAGTACGACCCCTCCCGGGTGAAGGCCGGAGACCTCCAGAGGGCGGTGGAGGAAGCCGGCTACCAGGTGGTCCCCGAGCGGGTGATCGTGAAAATCGGGGGCATGACCTGCGCCACCTGCGTGAAGACGAACGAGGCAGCCCTCCGGGCCCTGGACGGGGTGATCACGGCGACGGTGAACCTGGGGTCAGAGAAGGCGTACATCACCTACAACCCATCTCTCGTCGGTATCCCGGAGATGAGGCGTGCCATCGAGGAGGCAGGCTACCAGTACCTGGGCATCGAGGGGGAGGAGACCACCGATCTCGAGCGGGAGGCCCGGGAGAAGGACCTGCGGGACAAGAGGAACCGGATCATCGTCGGGTTCGGGGTCTCCATTCCCCTGATGGTGCTGATGTACATCCATGTCCACCTTCCCCTGCCCATGCCCCTCTTCATGCTGGTGGTCTCCACCCCGGCGTTCGTGTACCTCTCCCAGCCCATCTTCCTGGCCGCGTACCGGGCGCTGAAGAACCGGGTGCTCAACATGGACGTGATGTACGCGATGGGGATCGGGGTCGCCTTCATCTCGTCGGTGCTGGGGACCTTCTCGATTGTACTCACGCCGGACTTCATGTTCTACGAGACGGCGCTGATGCTCGCAGCGTTTCTCATGCTGGGGCGTTACCTGGAGGCCAGGGCCAAGGGCCGGACCTCGGATGCCATCAGGAAGCTCGTGGCGCTCGCCCCCCGGACCGCGACCGTCGTGCGGGAGGACCGGGAGGTGGAGATTCCCCTCCCGGACGTCCAGACTGGCGATGTCCTCGTCGTGAAACCCGGAGAGAAGGTGCCGGTGGACGGCGAGGTGCTGGACGGGGAGTCGTCAGTGGACGAGTCCATGATCTCGGGAGAGTCCCTCCCGGTGCTGAAGCGGAAGGGCATGCAGGTGGTGGGGGGGACCGTGAACCAGAACGGCGTGATCCGGTTCCGGGCCACCCGGGTCGGGAAGGAGACGGTGCTTGCCCAGATCATCCGCCTCGTCGAGGAGGCACAGGGATCCAAGCCGCCGGTGCAGCGGATCGCGGACCGGGCCGTGACCTACTTCATCCCTGTCGTGCTCGCCATTGCCCTGGGAGCGTTCCTGGCCTGGTACCTGCTGCTGGGGAACACGCTCCTCTTTGCCCTCACGGCCCTCATCTCGGTGCTGGTCATCGCCTGCCCCTGTGCGCTGGGCCTAGCCACCCCGACAGCGGTCACGGTGGGGATCGGGCGGGGGGCCGAGCTCGGGATCCTGATCAAGCGCGGCGAGGCGCTGGAGACCCCGGAGCGCCTTACCGCGATCCTCTTCGACAAGACCGGTACCCTGACGAGGGGGAAACCGGTGGTGACGGATCTTGCCGCCATGGGCATCACGGAAGAGACCCTCCTCTCCCTCGCCGCCAGTGTGGAGAAGAACTCCCTCCATCCCCTGGCCGAGGCAATGGTACGGAAG
>JAJRCY010000091.1 GCA_028678715.1 Methanomicrobiales archaeon
CTCGCCTGGTTCGCGAAGGAGGGTGTTGTCTCCCCGGAAGGTCTCGCCGCCCACGGCCGGGGCGAGGCCTTTGACTACCTGCTGGGAGAGAAGACCACTGAAAGCGCGCTCCTCGCAGAACGGACGGCCGCCGCGATCCTCCTCTCCGCCCGCCACCCTGTTATCTCCGTGAACGGGAACACCGCTGCACTGGCCGCCCGGGAGATCCGGGACCTCCAGACGGCCACCCGGGCCGCGGTGGAGGTGAACCTCTACCACCGGACCCCGGAGCGCCTGGAGAAGGTGACCCGGCTCCTGGAGGGGCACGGTGTGGTGGTGCTGGACGGAGAAGTGGAGCGTCTGATCCCGATCTCCCATAACCGGGCATGGTCCCACCGCGACGGGGCCGCGGCAGCGGACGTCATCCTGGTGCCCCTGGAGGACGGGGATCGGGCGCAGGCACTGGTCTCCATGGGCAAGAAGGTGATCGCCATCGACCTGAATCCCCTCTCCCGCACGGCCCGGGCCGCAACGCTCACGATTGTCGATGAGGTGACCCGGGCTATCCCCGTCATCACGCGGGCCGCGGCTGAGCTCTCGCCCGGGGAGTGTGAAAAGCTCATCTCCCGACTGGACAATAGTTATTTCCTGCACGCGGCCCTGGAAGAGATCGCGGGGAGGCTGTCCCATGCTCTGGATTGAGAAGTACCGGCCCGTCACACTGGACCAGGTGGTGGGGCAGGAGGCGGCGGTGTCGCGGCTCAGGTCCTTCGTGGCACGCAATAACCTCCCCCACCTGATGGTGACCGGGGCCGCGGGGACCGGGAAGACCGCCGCCCTGGAGTGCACCGCCCGGGCCCTTTACGGCGACTCCTGGGCAGAGAATACCACGGTGATCCCCGCCGCTGACCTCTTTTCACAGGGGCGGTCCTACCTGGAGGCCGACGACCGGTTCTCCCACCTGTACCGGAAGGAATGGAGCCTCCTTGCCAACTTCAAGTACATCGTGAGGTGGTATGCGTCCTTAAAACCCCTGGACGCTGACTTCAAGATGATGATCTTTGAAGGTGCGGACAGGCTGCCCATGGAGATCCAGGCGGCGCTCCGCCGTACCATGGAGCGGTTCTCTGCCACGTGCCGGTTCGCGTTCTGCACCATCCGTCCCGGCGCCCTCATCCCTGCCCTCACCTCCCGGTGCTATCCCCTCTTCTTCCTTCCGCTCTCCGATGAGGTGGTGGCACGGTCCCTCCGGGAGATACTCAGGAATGAAGGGGTGGCGAAGGGGCGCGTCTCCCAGGATGATCTGGACCTGGTGGTGCACGCCGGCCGGGGGGACCTGCGCCGGGCCACCATGCTTCTCCAGGTGCTGGTGGAGTCTGGGGGAGGGACGCCGGTCAGCGAGATCACCCAGTCCGAACCCGGGGCCGTGGTTGCGCGGGCGTTCCAGTTCATGAGGGACCATGACGGCCCGTCCGCCCTCCGGACATTCGAGTCCCTGATGGTGGACTACGGCCTCTCGGGGAAGGAAGTGCTGGGCGAGCTCCGCAAGGCAGTGAAGCGGGAGTACAATGATCCCAGGATCGCACGGATGCTTGCAGACGCGGATCACCGCCTCGGCCGGTGCGAGAGCGATTTCATCCAGGTGAATGCCCTCGTGACCCGGATCATGCAGGAGGTGTTCCCGTGAAGAAGGTCCAGGAGCACTACGACAGCGTGGCGCCGGTCTATGACATGCGGTATGACTCCGACATGGGCCGGGCGTACCACCAGCACATCAGCTGCGCTCTCCTTGAGAGCCTGCCGCCAGGGAGGAGTCTCCTTGACCTGGGGTGCGGCACCGGCCTCTTCATGAGGAGGTACGGCGAGACCGGGGGCGACGCGATCGGGCTGGACATCAGCCGGGGCATGATCGAGAATGCCCGGGGCCGGTGCAACGACTTTGAGTTCTGCATGGGCACCGCGGAGGAGCTGCCCTTCCGGGACCATTCCTTTGATGCCATCTCCTGCCTTCTCGCTTTTTCCTACCTCCGGCATCCCTCCCGGATGCTCGCCGAGGCCTCCCGGATCCTGAGGCCGGGCGGGAGGATCGCGGTCTGTACCCTCTCCCGCAACATGCTCACCTCCCTCGTCCCTGCCATCTACCGGCTCGGGGAGCTGATCGATATCCGGCACGTGGGTGTCGGGGACTTTGGGGAGCGGTATTACACCGAAAACGAGATGGTGATCCTCTTCACCGAGGCCGGATTCATTGACATCAGTGTGAAGCGGGTATCCTTTGCTCACATCAGCCTGAAAAAGCCCATCTTCGAGATCGCGAGGAAGATGGAGCCGTTCGTGGAGCAGCGGATGCCTTCCCTGGCTTACAATATCCTGGTCACGGGAAAGAAACCGGGCCTCAGGAGCGGCCGGGCCCCGTGAGCCGCGAGAGTACCCGCCGTTTCTTCTCCACCGCCGCGGATGCCGCCCTGTCCACGCCGGTTCTCATCTCGTCAAAGTCCCTCCCTGCCCGGTCCACCACCTTTTTGAGCGGCGTGTAGGCGGATTCCCGGAACCGGGGCGTGAAGTCCTGCTCCCGGTCGTCCACCACCAGCACGGCGGCCGGAGATCCCTCTTCCACCCGGCCGATCGCCTCCATGCGAACACCCGCATCCCTGACCACACGGACGATACTGTCCACCGCTTCCTTGGGGGCAACCACAAGGAGGGCATCCAGTGATACCCCTAGGTAATCAATGTGGAGGCGGTCCAGCATGGCGAGCACGACCGGGTCCACCAGCGTGCGGAGGTGCCGGTCCTGGATCACGATCCGTGCCTTCGCCGTCGCAGCCATCTCGTGGGCATCCCCCCGGAGACCGCCATTCGTCACATCGGTCATCGCATGGATCTCCCCCAGGATATCGCTCGCGAGGAGGGCCTGCGTGGCGCGGAGGAAATCCAGGTTCAGGGTGCAGTCCACCACCTCGGGCATCCCCGAGTAGATGGCGGCGGTGGCGATGGTCCCGCCGCCGCTGCCCGTCGTCATCAGGATGACGTCCCCGGGGGCGGCTGCCCTCCGGGGGGTCACGTGGGATGCAACCCCCACCGCTCCCACGCAGCCGGTCATCCGCGTGCCCAGCACCATGTCACCCCCGATCCGGAGGGTGGAACCGGCCACCAGGGGCACGCCCATCCCCTCCGAGACCGCCGTGACCCCTGCCGTGTAATCGAAGATCTTGGCCACGTCCCCGTCGTCGGCCACGTGGATGTCGGAGAAGAGGGCCACGGGCCGTGCGCCCATCACGCAGACGTCCCGCAGGGTGGCCCGGGTCGCGTGGAATCCCGCAAGGAAGGGGTAGTCCGAGAGCCGGGAATGCATGCCATCCACGGTCACCGCAATCCACCTCCCGCCCGCGCTGACCACGCCGCCATCGTCCATCTCCTCCACTCCCACCGCTGCGGTGGTGTGGCCGATGATCTCGGCGATCTTCCGGTGGGCATAGAAGTCCCCCTTTCCCCGCGAGCCCACGCCGAACTCCCCCATGGCCACGCCCGCGGGCGTGTACTCGAAGAGGTATCCCTGTGCCCGCTCGCTGAGCTCCACCTCCTCCCGCACCGCACGGGCAAAGTCGGCGGCATAGTCCTCTGATACCGGCTTCAGCCGCCGGACATGGTCCGCGAGGAGTGCCTGGATCTCCTCCCCGGGTGTCCCCTGCGCCCGGAGCCTTCGTACGAACCCTTCCACATCCATGCAGCTACTTCTGGCAGGGAGAAGGGAAAAAGGTGCGGAGGGGAGTACGGCACAAGGATGAGATACCACGCGGTCAGTGTCCCGGCATGCGAGAGTATCCTTACCGGGTGTTTGTGCGGGAGGGGGCCAGCCCCCTCCCGGTCCCTCCCCCATGAGGATAGGGTGAGCCGGGCAGTCATTGCACCGATGGAGATAGTGCATGAACCGAAGGATCCACCCATCCTCCCCGGGGGGACGCCCACGCGGCGGGGGGGCAGAGCCCCCCAGGAGCGTCCCAGCAGACCTCTGCTCCTTACCGATCCAGATCACCGGAGGTTAACCCTCCGATGGAAGCTCACGGATGCGACATAATCCGCACCATAGGGGGGCAAATCCTCATCACCCGCCGGGACCTACCCTCCCGGCATGGGGAAGGAGGAGATACCCTGCGCCTGCACCATCGCCGGCTCGGATTCCGGGGGAGGGGCCGGGATCCAGGCGGACCTGAAGACGTTCACCGCGCTCGGGGTCTGGGGAACCACCGTGATCACCGCTGTCACCGCACAGCATCCCGGCGCAGTGAGGGGGGTCTGGCCGCTTCCACCGGAAGCGGTGGCAGAGCAGATGGAGGCCGTTGCAGAGGGATTCCCCATAAGGGCGTACAAGACCGGCATGCTGGCCAACCGGGAGATCATCCTCACCGTGGCAGAACACCTGCCGGAGGGGATCCCGCTGGTGGTGGACCCGGTGATGGTGGCGACATCCGGCGGAATCCTGCTGGAACGCGGCGCCATGGAGGCGCTGGTCAGGTCCCTCCTCCCCAGGGCCACCATTGTCACCCCGAACCTGGCAGAGGCCGCGGCACTGGCAGGGACCGGTCCCATCGCCACGGAGGAGGGGATGCGGGTGGCCGCACAGCGGATCTTAGAGATGGGGGCCCAGGCGGTGATCGTGAAGGGGGGGCACCTGACGTCCCGGGACGCGGTCGATCTGCTGGTGGACCGCGAGGGGGAGCTGATTCTCCGTGGGACACGGTACCCATACGATGTCCATGGATCC
>JAJRCY010000092.1 GCA_028678715.1 Methanomicrobiales archaeon
ACGATCACCACGTTGTCCCCGTGCTCCGCGGCAAGGGCGGTGAGGTTCCTTCCGATCCCACCCAGGCCCACGATGATCACATACATGGAGAACGGTTCGCCTCAGGGGAAAGTAAACTTTGCCGGGGCGGATGCGGGATGCGTTCTGCCTTTCGTTCTTCTGTACTGCTCAGGGGGATAGGAATGGAGTGGGATCGGCCCCGTCCCCTCCGCCTGGTGCGACATCGGCATCCTCTCATTGCGACTGATACCAGTGTACCACTCCTGGGGGGGCTCCGCCCCCCGCCGCGGGGGCTTCCCCCCGGGAGGATGGGTGGTCCACGCTGGTTTCCGGAAGCGGGGGAACCACCCGGTTCTGAGAGGTGGCGAAAAAGAACGGCTCAGCCTATCCTCACGGGGGAGGGACAGGGAGAGGGCTCTGCCCCCTCCCGTCAGCATGCAGGGGAAAAATCGGGAGTAAAGATCCCTTTACCACATTCCCCTTGATGCAGCCCGCCTATCCCCCCGCCATCGGCCGGACCTCCACCCGGTAGGTCCGGTCGCACTCGCCATCCAGGGCGATCTCAAAGGAGCGGGAATCCCCGGCAGCCAGGTCGCCCAGTTCCAGGGTCCGCGTGTCCCGGATGTTCCCCGACTGAGTATCGATCAGCTGGACGTAGACGCTCACGTCCCGGGCAGGATTGCCCCCGCTGGTGAAGACGGACCCGTAGGCTTTCCAGTAGCAACCCAGGCCGGTGTTCCAGTGGTCCTCCACCTTGGCCACCGAGGTGGAGAGGCCGTCGGCAGGGACGACGGAGGATTGTGCGTGTTCGGCACAGCCGCTGGCAAGGACCAGAGCGGCGAGGACCAGGAGAGGGATGACTGCAGGTACGATCCGTCGCATGGAGGGAGTGTGGTATGGGCAAGGATAAATCGGTTGCGAGAACCGCAGGGGGAGCCGGGCGTTGATAGGTCTGTCCGTCCCTGCCGAATGGAGCGCCACCCCTGAGTACGGGTCTCCTGCCCCCCGGGAAGCGGGGACCTGTACAGGACAGCGATCCCGCCCCCCATCCCGCCGGGCCCGGCTGGGTGTCGCCGCCAGGCAAACCTTTTTCTGGTCATCCACACTGGTGACAGGTGAGGTGATGGAAATGCCGACCTATATCCTCCTCCTGAAACTGACCGACAAGGGGATCCGGGAGATCCAGAAGGCGCCCCAGCGGATCAGTGAAGCGATACAGGAGTTCAAGGGTCTCGGCGGGAACGTGATCGTCTTCTTTCCGGTCATGGGGGATTTTGATTACGTGGCCGTCGGAGACGCGCCGGATGACAAGGTAGCCATGACGTTCCTCCTCTGGCTGGGGGCCCGGGGCGATGTGCGGACCACCACGCTCCGGGCATTCGGGCTGGACGTCTTCACGCATATCATTGAGCGGCTGAAGGATGAACCCCACGAAGGGAAGATCACGGCGAACCTTCCTGCCAGGTAGGGGCGCACGGAGGTGCAGGGTACTGGTATCCCTTTTCGGCTCCCGGCAGGATCAGGCTCTCATCGCGGGTGCTCCTTTCTCGGGGGATGGGTGGATCCTCCGCCTCCCGGGACATGCTGGATCGGCGGGATAGGAGGAATGGCAACCAGAGACAGGTCAGCCTCTCCTGACGGCGATCGGGACCGGAAAGGGGCTCGCCCCATCCCGTCATCCTGCCACCCTCCCTCTTCATCCGGTTCATGGAGAGCCAACCTTCATCTCACCCTCTCTCCCAGCTTGTCGTATGTTTGAACGCATCGGGCGAAGCTGGGAGCTGGTGAAGGCGAGCGGGAGGATCCTCCTGGAGGATAAGAAACTGCTGGTCTTCCCCGTCATCTCGGGCATCGTCACCATCCTGGTGGTCATCTCCTTCATCCTCCCCCTCCTTCTCACGGGAGTGGTGCTGGGCACTACAAGGGCCGGTCCGGCCTGGCTCCTGTACCTCTTCCTCTTCTACGTGGTGAGCTACTTTGTGGTCATCTTCTTCAACACCGGGCTCATCACCTGTGTGAACGCCCGCCTCCAGGGCCGGGATACGACCATCAGTGACGGCATCTCCCACGCCATCCGGCACATCGGGTCCATCCTGATATGGGCGGTCATCGCCGCCACCGTGGGGATGATCCTCCGCACCATCCAGAACCGCTCCGGGACTCTCGGCAGGATCGCCATCGCCATCGCCGGCGGGATCTGGAGCCTGGTGACGATGTTCGTGATCCCCGTCCTGGTCCTGGAGGACAAGGGCGTGGTGGATGCCATGAAGGAGTCCGTTGCCCTCTTCCGGAAGACCTGGGGGGAGAGCGTGGTCGGCTCCTTCTCCATCGGCCTCATCTTCGGTGCTATCGTTGCGGTGGGATTACTCTTCGTCTTCGCGGCACTTTCCACCGGCAGTATTGCGGTGATGATCCTTGCCGTCGCCCTCTTCCTCCTCCTCATCGCCATCGTCAGCGTGGTCTCATCCGCGATGCAGGGGATCTTTGTGACGGCCCTGTACATGTATGCAAAGACCGGGAACGTCCCGGCATCCTTTGACCGGGGCCTCATCGAGGGTGCTTTTGTGCCGAAGGGGGGGCAGGGTTTCCAGCCCGGGAATATCTGAATCTTTTTTTTCTTTCAGGGCCAGGGAGAATGGATTGCCTGCCCGGGGACACTCTTCCGTCACCGGAGACCCGGGACCCTGAAACAATGGAGCACTCCTAGGCCGGGACGACCCCCATCTGCCGCAGCATCCCCACGGTATCCATCTCTGTCCATTCCTCCACGACCTTCCTGTCCGCGATGCGGACCAGGGTCATCCCCGTAATGGCGATCGCCTTCCCCGTCGGGGGAATGCCCATGAAGGGGCCCTTGTGGGTTGACCGGCCGGTCCAGCGGGCCAGGGCCATGTCCCTCTCCCCGATCAGCTCCTCGATGGTGATGATGAGGTCAGGGAAGCCGGCATGGTACATCCTGACCAGTTCCGTGAATCCCCCGATCCCTTCGGGCAGCCCCGGCGGGGGATTGTGGAGGTGATAGTTCTTCCCGACAAGGTCGGGTATGACAGCCAGCTTCCGCCCATTCAGGATCTCCTGGAAGAGCCTGCGGAGGAGAAATTTATTGCTCTCGACTGACACGGGATATCAACTCCCTGACGGTGGTTGTGGAGATGATGGAGGTTCCGGTATAAAAGGGATGGGGCGGAGGCAGGATGGGGAACACGTCGCCGCAGGCCGGACATACGTGCGATACGTTGAGATTGTTATCGTCTGGAGATTTTATCAATATTCTGGAAAAACTGGTTTTTTTGCATGAACTTCATCACCCCCTTGATCCCTTTATCGAGATATATGGCGCCCAGCAGGGCCTCGAAACAGTCTGCCAGGAGATCCGTCCTCTGATCGTTCCATGTTTTCCTGGCTTTCTCATCACTCCCCCAGATGATGTAATCCTGGAGTTTCAAGGAATTTTTCGCGAATTTATGGAGGATGAGGTTATTTCCATAAAATTCCCGGAGATCGTTCAATTGCTCCGGTGAACACCTGATTCTCTCGAACTTTTTTGATCCCTGGGAAAAATGATCGATGATGGTGAAGTCGAGGATCGTATCCCCGATGGTATCAAAACCCACCTGGCTCCCGTTCGCCTTCAGTTCGGGAAATTCGATCTCTTCATTGAGTTTTGCATTTCTCGTCAGGGCACGGATCAGGAGGAGCCGGTCATGGAACCGCTCGCCAAGGAATTTGTTCTCTACCTGGCTGCTTTTCTCCTTCACATATTTTGACCACGGCGATGCCATACAAGATACCCTTCCCGTATTCAGTTTAATGTATGGGATACGCCCTAGAGCTTGAACCCCGGAATCGTATCGAACAGCGACTGGTAGAGCCGGGTGAAGGTATCGATGTAGTCGGCTGCCTTCGCGGTGGAGACGTAACTGGTCTTCTCCCCGTCCTGCAGTCGTGAGAGGTACCCTTTGCCGGTGAGGAACTCGAGGTATTCCTGCCCGGTCTTCGAGTTGAGGTCGCAGCGGTTGATGATCCCGGTAAACGATCGGGGGGTCCTGCAGAAGACCAGGATCTCCCAGTAGATCTCGTACGGGGTCCTTCTTCCGGCCATGGCTACCCCTGCTCCATGGCGTGCCGGAGGGCCTCCTCGGACCGGGAGGCCTCCTCCAGCCGGCGGTCCCACGCACGGGAATACCTCCGGAACCAGGAGGAGATGAAGAGGCCCACGACCCCGATGGCCAGGTTGATCCCTGCGGCAAGGAAGGGGAAGAACAGGGATCCGCCCATGCCGCCAGCCAGCCCGGCCCGGACCAGGAAAATGTAGAGCGGGCCCGTCCCTGCCACCGCGGCAGAGATACCTGCGATGAGGTTCAGCACGCCCAGGGCAAGGAAGATGGCGCCGCCCAGGGTGCAGACGAGGGTCATCAGCCGGATGGCCTTCCTGTTCTCCCGGTACTGGGCCAGCATCCGGATGATAAGGCCGGTGAGGGTCTCACCGGATACCGGTTCCTCCAGGGCCATGTAATCCCCGCGGATCTCTGCCACGCCTTCCAGGACCTTCACGCTGGAGAGTATCCACCGGAACCCGATGAACGCGATGGCCCCCCAGGCCAGGATCTGGGTGATGACGAACCCGAGGGAGGTCCC
>JAJRCY010000093.1 GCA_028678715.1 Methanomicrobiales archaeon
CACCGGGTTTCAGTTTCTCGGCATATGCCCGGATGGGTATCTTCACCGGCCAGTTCTGGCTCAGATACACAGGAGAGATCTTTCCGTTCAGATCCTTTAGCCGGGCAACCGCCTGGCGTATCGTGAACCTGCCGGCAGGTTCAATCGATACCACCTCAAAATTTCCCCGGAGAGAGAAGGGAACCATGCAGTAGTGTCTGAATATTTTTTCCACCACAAACCCGATCTTATCTCCGGCCCGTACCTTATCGCCGGGTTGTACAAGAGGAGTAAAATCCCAGACCCGGGTATCAGACAGCGGCTCGATATACATACCCCGCTTCAGGAAAAAGCCGCATTGTGCGGCAAGCTCAGGCAGAGGATTCTGCAGACCGTCGAATATCTGACCCAGCATCCCCGGCCCCAGTTCCACCGAGAGGAGCTCCCCGGTAAACTCAACCTCTTCGCCGATCGTTAACCCACCGGTCGCCTCATAGACCTGCATCTCCGCCAGGTTGCCGCGCACGCGGATGATTTCAGACTTCAGACGCTCTGCACCGTGCAGGATATAGGCAACCTCATTCTGCATCACCGGAGCATCGAAACTGACCGTCACCATGTTGCCGCCGATTTTGGTAATGCAGCCTTTTCTCGGTGCGGGCATTGATCCCCCGACAGTGATGCAACGCCTGTTCAAGCAGGACCGTTCCATCTGCACTGCGTATCTGCTCCCAGCGCTGGAGGATCAGTAATTGATACGCATAGGTTATCAGAACATCCAGGTCAAAATAGTGGCCCGTTGCCAGATCCTCCAGGGCCTTCCAGCGAATCTCGTCCAGGTTCATCTCGGCATCGAGGAGAGACGCTTGCATGGTCGCTGCCGTAACGACAGGGGCGAGGGAAGAACCAGTGTATCCCCCGGGGCGGAGATACGTCGCAGGCTCACGGTGTCTCCGGGCGGCACGTATCCTGACCAGCTCGTTTCTCAGGGCGCCATCGAATTCGACCCACTTCTGAATGATCGGGTGGCGTCTGCCCTTCTCCGAATATTGTACAGGTTGCGGCAGGGTACATAACAGCTGAAAGTCCTTCTCCGGGATAAACTGGCGACACACCTCCAGAAACCGTTCAAAAGAAAATGGCGGCTTTATCCCGAAATGCAGCATGGGCAGGCTTGCGATCAGATACGGGTAGAAATCTGCCATGTTATCTCATTCCCTGATTGCTTCCTGAAGGATCCTGCTTAATTTCGGCTTCAGGTATGCGCCGATATATTCCGCGAGAGCCCTGTCGGTGAAATCATAGGAGGATCTTCCGCTGTCAAAACTTATGGTAAAACCTCCTGAAATCTCTTCCGAAGGCCGTAACATGATATTTTTCTTCGTTTCTTCCCTGAGCTGGTGCAGGAAATTTTTCTCCAGGGTCTCCAGGTCCTCCTTCTTGAGTACCACCGCAATATCCTCGCTTTGCCCTCCGCCATACTGGTGAACCACTTCGGATAACAGTGTGAAGAGGTCCTCAGGGGTTAAGGCCTGCCGGATGTCTGAAACCAGAATGCGCCCAAGCATGGCATTGATCTCATTTCTCAGGGAGAGCAGCAGGTCCCGTCCTGCCTGGGTAAGCAGGGTCTTTTCCCTCTCTTCTTCACGGCGAATTCTCTCCTGGGCGGCAGCAACCATTCTCTCTGCTTCACCCCGTGCCTGATCAAGGATCTCTTCAGCCCTCTGCTTTGCCGCAGCCTCTATTTTTTGAGCCTTCTCCTCTGCGGACTTGATACCTTCCTGATTGATCTTCTCGATCAGGTCCCGAATCTCTTCCACCATCGGAAAAAACTCTTTATTCTTATGCTATATCACGGTTCCGTGCGTAATGAGGACCGGCCACCGCTGCAAAACGGAACCGTTATCCATGGGTGCGTAGCAGAGCACGGAGGGGGAGGGGTGGTTCTCCCCCCGGGTGATGGTGTGAGTCCCGAGCAGCTGATCGCATTCACCATCTTTGTGGTCTGCTTTGCCCTGATCCTGTACCGGAAGTTCAAGATCCTGTACATCTCCCTTGCCGCGGCCGCCATCCTTGTCATCCTCGGGATCGTGACCCCGCTCCAGGTTGTCCTGCAGGCCATCAACTGGGACGTGCTGGGGATCTACTTCGGGTTCGGGATGCTCTCCATTGCGTTCGGCGAGAGCCAGGTCCCGAAGTACATCGCGTTCGAGATCATGCGGCGGGTGAAGACCGAGCGGTGGGCCATCTTCTGGCTGGCTGCAGTGGCGGCAGCCCTCTCGTCGGTGATGCCCAACCCCGTGGTCGTGATGATGCTCGCCCCCATCGCCATCGAGGTCTCCCAGCGGTTCGAGTCCTCCCTCTTCAACTACCTGGTGCCCCTGGCCATCAGCTCCAATGTGGTCACGACGGTCACCATGTTCGCCGATCCCCCTGCCATCATCCTTGCCATGGAGACCGGCATGCGGTTCTTTGACTTCTACTGGTTCCAGGGCCGGATCGGCCTGGGCGACATCTCCATGGTGGGCGTGGTGGCCGCGCTCCTCTCCCTCCTCCTGATCTACCGGAAGCTGGACAAGGGGGTGGCGTTCACGCCCGAGCCGCTGGAGGTCTCCTACGGCGCGGGCATCCTCTTCCTCGCCGGCGTGCTCGCCCTCGCCTTCATCCCGATCTCTCCCGGGGTCATCAGCCTGGCTGTCGGGATCGTGGCCCTCGCCATCTGCCCGATGTCCAAGGTCACGATGTTCAAGGAGTTCGACTGGGACTCCTTCCTCTTCATCATCGGGATCTTTGTGGTCGTTGCCTCCATCGAGATCACGGGGCTCCTCGCCGCGTTCTCGGCCTGGTTCGTCTCCCTGGGGATCACGAGTCCCACCCTGATCCTGGCCTTCCTGGTCTGGATCTCGGTCCTCCTCTCAGCCTTCATCGACAACGTGCCCTACACGATCCTCATGATCCCGGTCTGCACCCAGATTGCAGGCGCCATGGGGGTGAGCCCCTTCCCCTTCCTCTTCGGCATGCTCATCGGGACAGGCATCGGCGGGAACCTCACGCCGGTCGGGGCAACGGCCAACGTCATCGCCTGCGGGATACTGGAGAAGCGCGGCTACAAGATCGATCTCTGGGAGTACATGAAGATCAGCCTCCCGTTCACCGTCATCGCCACGGCAGTGGGGCACCTCCTCCTGCAGCTCATCTGGCTGTGAGGGATGGGGGGCGGGGAGGATTCCCGGCGGCCCGGCCGGGGATTCGGGGACCACCCTGGCCGTTCACCGGAGGGTTCCGGCTCGTTGTATCCGTACATCCCATGGGCGCGCCCTTCCCGGTTTCCCTGCCACCACTCCAGGGATTCCGGTATCCGGGCCCGGGCCGGGCTGAGAAGGCCCGTATCAGATGGGAAAGATAATGGGGGGCAATGCCGATCTTTTCCTGATGAAGCGGCGGGAGCACCTGGCCATCATTGCCCATGACATGGGCTCCGTCTTCCAGCTCCTGGGCCTGGCCTGCTTCGTGCCGTTCCTGGTCCTCCTCTACTACCGCGAGTGGGGGATGGTGCTTCCCATGCTCTCGGCACCCCTCACCTTCCTGGTCCTGGGGTGGCTGATCGCCCGGATCCCGAAGAGGGAGGAGGTGCCCCAGCTCTCGGTGGCGCTGGTGGCCGTGGCCCTAACCTGGGTCGCGGTCGCCGTCATCGGGGCGTTCCCCTTCGTCCTTTCTCTCGGCATGTCCTGGACAGACAGCATCTTTGAGTCCATGTCCGGCTGGACCGGCACCGGCTACACGGTGATGGTCTCCGTGGATGCAGCACCCCGCACCCTGGTCTTCTGGCGGTCCTTCATCCAGTGGATCGGGGGGATCGGGGTGATCGCCTTCGGCATCGCCCTCGCCGGCCGGAGCGGCCTCGCCCCGATCCGGCTCTTCCGGGCCGAGGGGAGGCCGGACGATTTCATGCCCAACATCGTCTCCACCGGCCGGAGGATCTGGGGGATCTATCTCGTGCTCACCGTCTTTTTCATCGGCCTGGTCCTCCTCGCCGGCGCGCCCGTCTGGGACACGGTCAACCTGGTGATGGTGGCCCTCGCAACCGGCGGTTTTGCCCCCCGGGACGGGGCGATGGCCGTGTACGGCAACGTCTGGCTCGAGATCCTCCTGATCCCGGTGATACTGGCCGGCATGGTGCCCTTCAAGCTGTATTTCTTCCTCTACAATGGCAAGGTCCGGCAGTTCTTCCGGGACGCCACCGTCCGGCTGATCCTGGCCATGGCCTTCCTCGGGTCGCTCTTCGTCGCCCTGGAGCTCTGGCTGGTCTCGGGCCTTGCCCCGACCACGGCGATCCGGCAGGGGTTTTTTGTCACCATCTCCGGCTTTGCCACCTGCGGTCTCCAGAACGCGGATCCCCACGTCTGGTCGTCGGCACCCATTATCCTCGTCACCATGTGGATGCTCGTCGGGGGTGCGGCAGGGTCAACGGCCGGGGGGATCAAGGTGAACCGGCTGATCCTGGGCTACCAGGGGCTGGTCTGGTGGTTCCGGCGCTTCTTTGTCCGGTCCAATGTCATCATCCCGCTGAAGGCCTGGGGACGGGTGGTGACCCGGGAGGTGTCGGAGCTGGAGATCTCCAAGAACGTTCTCGTCATC
>JAJRCY010000094.1 GCA_028678715.1 Methanomicrobiales archaeon
ACTATTCAATTCATCTAACAAATCTAGAGTTTGGGGGATTGTTCGCATGAGGATATTGAAGATATCATATTTCCCAATGGATTAACTTAATTCAGTGGCATAAAGTCCCGCGATGCAACACCTGGCGCATGAACACTCCAAGTCCCTCGAACGCAACAGAACCGACGTGGGAAATATCTATATACTACAGCACCCTAACTTTAGGTAAACTTTCTTCAGGAGTTTCCGATGACACAGAAGGATTCCTACGAAGTGACGGTGAAGGAGGCCTTCCACGGCGATGCCGGCCGGGGCATGGCCCGCCTCTCCATGGACGTGATGAAGGATCTCGGGGTGGTCTCGGGGGACATCATCGAGATAGAAGGGAAGAAGAAGGCCACAGCCGTAGTCTGGCCGGGCTACCCCGAGGATACCCGGAAGTCCATTCTCCGGATCGACGGGAATATCCGGTCCAACGCCGGCACCGGCATCGATGAGCGGGTGAAGATCCGGAAGATCGAGGTGGCGTACGCCAAGAAGGTGGTGATCCAGCCCACCCAGCCCATCCGCCTTGTGGGCGGGGAGCAGTACCTGCTCCGGCTCCTCAGGGGCCGTTCGGTGCAGGAGGGGCAGGCGGTCCGGGTGGACGTGCTGGGGAACCCCCTCACCTTCGTCATCGCCAAGGTGGTGCCGAATCGCGTGGGGGTCGTCTCCGACGACACCGAGATCGAGCTCCGCGAGGAGGCCTACGAGCCTGAGAAGGCGAAGAAGGGGAAGGAGGTCCCGGACGTCCACTACGAGGATATCGGGGGCCTTGGAAAGGAGCTGCAGCTGGTCCGGGAGATGATCGAGCTCCCGCTGCGCCACCCCGAGATCTTCGAGCGGCTGGGGATCGAACCCCCGAAGGGGGTGCTCCTCCACGGCCCTCCGGGGACAGGGAAGACCCTGATCGCAAAGGCGGTGGCGAACGAGGTGGACGCCTACTTCGTGACCCTCTCAGGCCCCGAGATCATGTCCAAGTACTATGGCGAGTCGGAGAAGCAGCTCCGGGAGAAGTTCGAGGTGGCGGAGGAGAACGCGCCGGCGATCATCTTCATCGATGAGCTGGACTCCATCGCCCCGAAGCGGGCCGAGGTGACGGGAGAGGTGGAGCGCCGCGTCGTGGCCCAGCTCCTGGCCCTCATGGACGGCCTGAAGTCCCGGGGGCAGGTGGTGGTGATCGCGGCCACGAACCTCCCGGACCAGATCGACCCGGCGCTGCGGCGGGGTGGCCGCTTCGACCGGGAGATCGAGATCGGGATCCCGGACAAGAAAGGGCGCCTGGAGATCTTCCAGGTCCACACCCGCGGCGTCCCCCTCTCGGAGGAAGTGAAGCTGGAGGACTATGCCAACACCACCCACGGATTCGTGGGCGCGGACATCGCGCTGCTCGTGAAAGAGGCTGCGATGCATGCCCTCCGGGACGAGCTCCCCAAGATCAACATGGAGGAGGCGATCCCGGCCGAGATCCTGGACGAGCTGAAGGTGACCCGGGAAGACTTCGATGAAGCCAAGAAGCACGTGGAACCCAGCGCCATGCGGGAGGTGCTCGTGGAGGTCCCGGACGTGAAGTGGACCGACGTGGGCGGCCTCGAGGAGGTGAAGGCCGAGCTCTCCGAGGCGGTGGAGTGGCCGCTGCGGTACCCCGAGGTCTTTCTCTCCCTGCAGACGAAGCCCCCCAAGGGGATCCTGCTCTTCGGCCCGCCGGGCACGGGGAAGACGCTGCTTGCAAAGGCGGTGGCGAACGAGAGCGAGTGCAACTTCATCTCGGTGAAGGGCCCCGAGCTCCTCTCCAAGTGGGTGGGGGAGTCGGAGAAGGGCGTGCGCGAGATCTTCCGGAAGGCCCGGCAGGCGGCACCGTCCATCATCTTCTTTGACGAGGTGGATGCCCTGGTGCCGAGGCGTGGCATGTATATGGGATCCTCCCATGTCACCGAGTCGGTGGTCTCCCAGGTGCTCACCGAGCTGGACGGCCTGGAGGAGCTGAAGAACGTGGTGGTGCTGGCGGCAACGAACCGGCCGGACATGATCGACCCTGCGCTGATGCGCCCCGGGCGGCTGGACCGTCTCATCTACGTGCCGCCTCCCGATACCGAGAGCCGGAAGAAGATCTTCGACGTGTATCTCAGGAATGCGGACGCGATCCTGGCCGGCGACCTGAAGATCAGCGAGCTCGTGGCAAAGACCGACGGGTATGTCGGTGCCGACATCGAGGCGCTGGTGCGGGAGGCAAAGCTCGGGGCCATGCGGGAGTTCATCAGCGCCATGGCGGGCAAGTCCGAGCAGGAGCGGAAGGACGCGGCGGTGAACATCAGGATCACGAAGAAGCACTTCGAGGGAGCCCTGGGCCGGGTCAAGGGATCCCTGGATGCCGACACCCTGGAGGAGCACGAGCGGCGGTCCTGGGAGATGATCTACAATGCAGAGCAGCGGAAACTCCTGGAGGCAGCGGCTGCCGTGATCAAGCGGGCAGACCTGGCGGCCCTGGGTGCGGAAGGCGGCGACGACCTGGTGAAGGCCATGGAGGATCTCCGGAGGAAGACCTTTGCCCGGAAGAAGGACTTCCCTGCCATCAAAAAGGGCACCGCAGCCCTGGAGAAGACGCTCGAGAAGAAGGAGAAGAAGTTCGAGATGAAACAGATGCTGACGGCGAGGTAACCGGGATGGGTGACGACGACCGTGAAGATTACCAGAAGATCATGGAGTTGGTGAAGCAGCTGGTGCGGCAGGCGCTGGAGAAGGGGCAGGTCCAGCCCGGTATGCACGGGATCTTCATCATGATCCAGGGCGCACCGGTACCCGGCTGCGGGGGCGCATGCGGGCCTGGCCAGCTGACTCCTGTCATTGATACACCAGCGGAAGTGCATGAAACGGAAGACGAGGTCCGGGTGCTCACCGAGATGCCCGGGGTCCCGGAGGATCAGCTTCACCTCCGGATCCGGGAAGGGATCCTCTGGATCGTGGGAATCTCGGGGAAGCAGGGATTCCGTGCACGGGTGCCGGTCCAGGGGGTGGAGCCGGAGCCGGTCCGGTGCACCTGCCGCCACGGAGTGGTGGAGGCGGTCTTCCGGAAGAGCATGAAAGGGACTTCCACCTGAATCCCCCTTTCTCCGACGGATCCCCATATCAACATGTACATATAGGGAGACCCTCACGTACTATGTGGTGAGCCTATCGTGAAGACCACCATCTCTCTTATCAAGGCTGATATCGGTTCCTACCCGGGCCACTCCCGCATCCACCCGGAGCTGCTGGAGAAGGCGGCAAAGATGCTGAAGGACGCCGAGGGCAAGGTGATCATCGACTCGTTCGTCACCCACTGCGGGGACGATCTCGAGCTGATCATGACCCACACGAAGGGCGAGGACAACCCGCAGATCCACAAGCTGGCCTTTGATATCTTCACCGCCTGCGCGGCGCTGGCGAAGGAGAAGAAGCTCTACGGTGCAGGGCAGGACATCCTCTCCACAGCCTTCTCGGGCAACGTCAAGGGAATGGGCCCGGGTGTCGCGGAGATGGAGTTCGAGGAACGGGGGAGCGACCCGGTCCTCTGCTTCATGGCCGACAAGACGGAGCCCGGGGCATGGAACTTCTTCCTGTACAAGATCTTTGCCGACCCGTTCAACACGGCCGGCCTCGTCATCGACCCGGGGATGCATGACGGGTTCATCTTCGAGGTCCATGATGTGATGGAGAAGCGGAAGATCCGGTTCCGGACCCCCGAGGAGTTGTACAGCCTCCTTGCCTATATCGGGGCACCCTCGCGGTACGTGGTCAAGTATGTCTTCCGGAAGGACGGCCTCATCGCCGCCTCCACATCCACCCAGCGGCTCTCCCTGATCGCCGGCAAGTACGTGGGCAAGGACGATCCGGTCATGATCGTCCGGTCCCAGAGCGGCCTTCCTGCCGTGGGCGAGGTGATCGAGCCCTTCACTATCCCGGTGATCGTTGCCGGCTGGATGCGCGGGTCCCACCACGGCCCCTTCATGCCCGTGGGCCTCCCTGACGCCAACTGCACCCGGTTCGACGGCCCGCCACGGGTCATCTGCCTGGGCTTCCAGGTCTCAAACGGCAAGCTGATCGGCCCCGTGGACATGTTCGATGACGTGGGCTTTGACCGGGTACGGGCCCGGTGCAACGAGCTGGCTGACGTGCTCCGCGCCCACGGTCCCTTCGAGCCCCACCGCCTCTCCATGGACGAGATGGAGTACACCACCCTCCCGCTGGTGGAGAAGCAGCTGAAGGACCGGTGGGAACCCATCGGGAAATAATCCTTTTTTTCCGCTCTCGGTTTTCTGTGGCATCCCCCACCGGATACCGGTCCTGATGATAGCTGGGTTCAGGAAAACACAGGAAGAAATGACTGGAGGGACGCTCCAGGGAGGGCCCTGCGGCCCCCCCCGCCGCGTGGGCGCCCCCCCGATGAGGATGTCTCACCAAGTCGGTCTTACCGAAGATCCTCCCATCCTCCCCGGGGGATGCCCACGCGGCGGGGGCGGAGCCCCCAAGAGCGTTCCACGAGCATTCAGCGTAGGCGGAATACTGTCTCGGCATATTCGGAGAATGCTCGAGGGGGCGCAGCGGGGC
>JAJRCY010000095.1 GCA_028678715.1 Methanomicrobiales archaeon
CCACCTGTGCCCGGGCTCGCCGGAGGTTCTCCCGGGAGTCCTCCCATATGCTCCGGAACTGGGCGATACAGGCCTTCATCGGGGCCTTCCCCGGTTTTCTTCTGCGTCAAGCCCCGTGACAACGACAACCGCGGCAAAGACCACGATCAGCACGGCCAGGAGCAGGAGCAGGTAGGGGGCGGCGGGGATGGTGAACCCCGGATATTGGGTGGAGAGCACGATGGTTCCGACAATGATACCCGCGAGGACGATGCAGATACCGATAGCGGCCATGAGCAGGGACGGCAGATCCGTATCCATGGTAGTCATTTCTGAGTGCCGTCGTAATAAACCTGCAGCTCCCGTGACCTTCTCTCAAGGAGCGTGATTCCAATCCGGCGGGAATGGTATCCTGTGGCGGCGACAGGATGCGGTGATTGAATGTGAAAGGGCATACGCGAGGACACCGCAGCTCATCCCATCCTCTCTCTCCCTCATCACGGGAGCAGGTCCTGCGGCAACCGGTGCCGGGGGGAGGCGTGGGGGGGAAACAGGGCTCTCTCCATGCCCCTCTTTCGGATTGGCCGAAGGCCCTGAGGTATGAACGATATGTTTAACATGCCTGCGGGTGAAATTCCCGTAATGGTGCAGAGAATGCACAGAGGGGACCATGCCACCCGCGGAACCTGAATACACAGTCATTGCGAAGGGGATATCTGCGGAGATGTGGACCGCCGAGATCCAGTCCCAGAACATGAACACCGCACTCCGGGCTCTCCTTTACATCGCCGGCATCCTTGCGGTGGTCCTCGCCCTCCTGGTCTTCGTGATCGGGTGAGCGCTTCCCCCTCTGTTGCCTGCCGTCGTGGAATCGGTTTACCCCTTACGCACCCGCATTCCTGTTCGCCGCCTCCGAAAGGAGGGGACCTCTCCTGTCACGGGATCGCAGCATCCGCCCGGCCTCTCCTGGAATGACGACAGCCGAAAAACCGGTCCAAGACCCCCGGGAATCTGCGGGCATGGGGCGTCCGGAACGCGATGATCGGGGGCTGTGGCCCGGCGGGTTCAAAGGTGAGAAGGCGGATGCCCGGGGGCATCCGAAAAGAGCGGGATTTGTGAGGTAATGGTATGCACATCCCAGGTGGCTGCACCCGCATATCAACCCGTGGTGTGGGCGGGGTGAAAGTGACTGCCTGGAGGAGAAAGTGCAGGAAAAAGGGGATTATTCTGTCCACTCGTAGAGCACCGGTTCTTCTACCCGCCGGTACTCCACCAGGTCCTTCTCCGTGAAGTGGATCCCGATCTCCCGAGCAGCACTCTCGGGGGAGTCGGATGCATGGACCAGGTTCCTCCCGGTGTCCAGGCCCAGATCCCCCCGGATGGTGCCGGGAGCTGCCTCGGCAGGGTTGGTGGCGCCGATCAGGTGCCGGACCACCGCGACCGCGTTCCTCCCCTCCCAGACCATGGGCATGCAGGGGCCGCTCATGACGTAGGACTTCAGGGAGGGGAAGAAGGGTTTCCCCGCGTGCTCCCGGTACTGGTCCATCACCTGGGTTTCGGTGACACATACCAGCCGTGCGGCCACCAGTTTCAGGCCCTTCTTCTCAAGGCGGGAGATGATCGCTCCGGTAAGTCCACGTGCGACCCCGTCCGGCTTGATCATGACGAAGGTCCGGTCCACGGGGGTTCACTCCCTGCCCTTCGCCTTTCTCCCCGCCTTTGTCCAGGCCACGAGACGTGGCACCCGGCCCAGCCGGTAATTGTTCTGGCATTTGGTGCTGCAGAAGTAGAAGATGGCCCCGTCTTTCCGGACAAACATCTTGCCGGTGCCGGGCTCCACCGTCCCGCCGCAGAAGCTGCAGTTGTGGGTATCGACCATCCCGATCACCGCTTCGAGAGTTTCTTGGCCTCGCGTTCGGTTTCGAGGAGCATCAGGATATCGCCCTCCCGGATGGGGCCCACGGTGTTCCGGGTGATGATACGGCCCTTGTTGGGGCCGTCCAGGATCCGGCACTTCACCTGCATCGCCTCCCCGTGCATGCCGGTACTGCCGATCACCTCGATCACCTCAGCCGGCGTCGCGTCTCCGACCATCGCCTCATCCTCTCAGTTCGGTGACCTTCTTGGCGATGTCGTCAATGATCTCCTTGGCCTTCCCGGGCTTGACAATGGCAGCAGCCGCCGAGCCTACGTCCAGGCCGCTCGCGGCCCCGATGTCGTTCTGCTTCTTGATGAAGAGGTAGGGGACCTTCTTCTCATCGCAGAGAGCGGGGAGGTGCATCACGACCTCCTCGGGCTGTACATCAGCCCCGATCAGTACCAGCTGGGCAAGCCCCCGCTCGATGGCCTTGGTGGCCTCGTTGGATCCCTTCTTGATCTTTCCGGTATCCCGGGCAATCTCCAGCGCTTCCAGCGCCTTGTTCTGGATCTCGTCCGGCACTTCGAACTTTGCAGCAGTCTTTGCCATGACTCACCTCATTCAGGAGCCTTCCCGCTCCCTCATCACTCATCAGTCAGTGACGGTGTAACCTATTCATTTCATCAGCGCCGATGATAAAGGTTTGCGGATGGCCACCGCCACGGTGAAAAATTACCCGCCGCGGTACCGGAACCGGCGAGGGAATTTCATCCTTTGAGTGAAGTCCCGCCCGCCTCTCCTCATGGGGATGGGGTCGGGAGGGGGCTCTGCCCCCTTCTGTCACCCTCCCCCGGTGAGGAGAGGCGGGCCGGACATCCATCGCCCCGGGGAATGCCTGACTCTCCCGCGCTCTCACCCCGTGAACCGGTAGATGGTGACTCCCTGTCCGTCGTAAACGGAAGTGAGCCCCCCGCCCGAGAGATCCATTGCCGGGTAGAGTTCCCGCTCGGTATCGCCGACGTAGACGAGCGTCGCGCCGTATTTCCGCATCAGGTCACTCCGGCGGGCCGGCTCCTCGTAGATGGCCTTCACGTCGGCCACCCGCTCCATCACCCCCGCCCCCTCCCCCCGCCACATGAACTCGTGGAAGGGCCAGCCGATGATGGTGGGGATGCCGGTGAAGGTGGAGATCCGGGAATGGTACTCGTAGTCCCCCTTCACCGCTTCCACGATTACCTGGTCACCGTCGACGCGCGAGAGGTACCCCAGGGTGGCAGCGTCCCCCGGGTGGGCTGACTCCAGGTACGCGAGGCCGTCCAGCGTGCCGCCGCCGTAGGAAAAGTTGACCTGCAGGACCAGGGGGGCTGCGAGGATCAGGACCACGGCGGCTGCGGCAAGCACTCTCGCGGCTGCGGGGGACAGGCGCTCCCCGACATGGAGGCGGTTCAGGAACCGGCCGGCGAAGACCATCGCCGCGGTGCCGAGCATCATCCAGGCAATGAAGGAGACCTTGAAGACCGTGTTCATCCGGTAGTACTGGGCCCCGAAGTTGTCCTTCAGGTACAGGAGCTCGGTGAGGATGAGCAGGGAAAGGCCGGCGGCTGCCAGCCACCAGGGATAGTCCCGGTCCCCCCGGGTGAAGAGGACGAGCAGGACAAAGAGAGCGATCCCTGCCGCAGGGTATCCTGCGAGCGCGAGAAGCCCACCCCCAGCCACTGCGGGGAGGATCATCAGCGGGTGGATGCAGACGCCCCGGGCTCCCGAGAGAAGGATGACCGCAAGGAAGAACCCGTGGACCAGCAGGAACTGGACCGGGTCGGAGGGCGTGGAGACGGAATAGATCCCCTGGATCCCGCTCCCTGCCATCTGAAAGTAGTAGGGGAGGTAGAGGGCAACCGAGGCGACCGGCACCAGCACCAGGGCGCCGAGGGCACCCCGGGCCGCGTCATCCTGTCCGGTCCTCCATGCCTGCCACCCGCAGACTGCGATGATGAGGAGGGTAAAGGGGGCATACGCCAGCACGTCCCATGAGTTGAAGGGGGGCATGGACCCGAGCGAGAGGGCTGCCAGCAGGGCGAGGCCCCCCCGGGCTCTCGGAGTGAGGGCCTGCCACCGGGTGAAGAGGAAGCCCAGGAGGAAGACCAGGAAGGCCTGGTTCCCGATGGCCAGCACGTGGGGGTGGGGATCGCCCCAGAGGAAGGAGAAGAGCGGGAACTCGGTGATGGCGTTCTCGATGGTCCGTGTCGACTGCCAGACAATGTCAAAGAGGCTGAACGCACCCCCTCCGAACGCGTCCCGGACCTGGAGAGCGGTCTGCAGCACAAAGGAGGGGTTCACGAGAAGGAGCACCCCGGCGGGCAGCCACCTCAGCCGCGGCAGGAGGAGATCCCCCACCATCCACAGGTTCACGGCGGCCAGGCCCACGACCGTCGGGATGGCCAGGTTGAAGACGACAGAGGATGGGGTGGCCGTGGTGAGGCCGATGGCCCCTGCCATCCAGTATCCCCCGTAGTAGTAGATATTCAGCCTCCCGCCAGCGTACCATGGGTCCAGCGGTGGCACCACCGGGGTGCGCATGATCGACGCTAGGAACGCATGGTCCATGACCTTCTCGGCATAGGAAATGCTGGGGTTGATGCACCGGATCTCGGCCATGGCCAGGACCGCGAGAAGGAAGATCAGGTCCCACCTCCCCATCCCCTGCCACCCTTTCCTGCTGTAGCACCCCCTGGCTGCCTGGACGGCCAGGAGGAC
>JAJRCY010000096.1 GCA_028678715.1 Methanomicrobiales archaeon
GCGATCCCGTCCATCAGGCTGTCGGGGTGGCCGATCCCCTTGCGTTCCACGAGTTCGATGCGCTGCTGTTCGATGGGCGTCTGTTCCAGGTTCTCCACGCGGATATTCCTGCTCATCTGGTTCCTCTCGTCCGGGCTCTTTTCCGTCCTAGTAGATAAGGGGAGGAGATCATAAAACCATATCCATGGGCGTTCCGAAGGGACCGCTGAGACAGGCAGGGAAGATCTCCCTATGGTGAGCAGGAGGGGGCTCTGCCCCCTCCCGCCGCCCTTCCCCGGTGAGGATAGGCTGAGCCGTGGTTATACCCCCACTCATCGCATCAGGGATCGGAGAGAGAAGTCGCCTCTCCAGGGGCTGTTCGGTCACCTCTCGGGAAAACCGAAGAAGAGGCTATCCTCACGGGAGGTGGGACCGGGAGGGGGCGCCGCCCCCTCCCGTCACCATCCGGGGAAACCATGGGATGAAGCGAAAAACAAATCCCGGCGTTACCCGTTTGCCGCAGGTGACCGGCGCTCCTGGGGGCGGATGGAGATCTTCACCTCGCCCTCCCGGAAGACCCGGATGGTGCCCCCGCTCTCCGAGACCGTGACGCCGATGACCGGGTGCTCGCGGGTGACGGCGGCGGTGGCGCGGTGCCGGCCGCCCAGGCCTCCGGGAAGGACGACGTCGCGGGCGGATGCATCCAGGTAACGGCCCGAGGCCAGGATGAACCCGTCCCTGTTCACCACAAAGATCCCGTCCAGCTGGGCCAGCTCCTTGATGGACTCCCAGTTCTCGGGGTTCTTGATATCACAGACGCCCTGGTGCTGCCCCTCGTACGGGTTCAGGATCGCCTGGTGGGAGTGGCGCAGGATCGTCTCCCCGTCGCCGATGATGAACGCGGTGCCGATGGTCCGGCCTTCCCTCCCCTCGACCGCGATCTGCATGGCCAGGGACAGGACCGAGAACATCACCTCCCGGGGCACGATGTCCTCGAAGTCCTGGAGCCGGATGAAGTTCTTCCCCTCCTCGATGTCAAAGATCAGGATGGCATAGGGGAAGACCCCCACGACATGGCCATGCTCCAGCCTCTTCTGCAGGTAGATCTGGATGGCGGTGTCCAGCAGGTGGTGCTCACACATCTCCAGGATATCCGGCATCGTGAGATCCTGGATCACGTCCATCTGCAGCTCCCGGACCCAGATGATGGGAACATCGGTGGAACACTCGCATCTCTGTGTGTAGGAGACGATCGCCTGTGCGCTGATGGAGGCCGCGATCTCTGCGGCCGCTTTCATCATCATCTCATCGTTCATAGGAACTCTTTCACCAGTGCGGGGATCTCGGCCACCCGCCGGGCCACAGGAACGCCCAGCGCCTCCATCCGGCGGATCTTGGAGGCCGCGTCCCCCTCGCCGCCCTCGACGATGGCCCCGGCGTGCCCCATCCTCTTCTCCGGCGGGGCCGAGACGCCGGCAATGTAACCCACCACCGGGATGTCCGTGGATGCCACCCCCTCCTCTTCGAGGGCTCCCCCCACCTCCCCGATCACGACGACGGCCTTTGTGGCCGGGTCGTGGCGGAACCGTTCCAGCACGTCGGTGAACGTCTGGCCGATGACGGGATCGCCGCCGATCCCCACCACCGTGGACTGGCCGATCCCGGCCCGGGTCAGTTCATGGATCACCTCGTAGGTGAGGGTGCCCGAGCGGGAGATCACCCCGACGGGGCCCCGGGATGCCAGGTGGGCCGGTATGATGCCGAGTTTCACCTCGCCCGGCGAGATGAGGCCCGGGCAGTTGGGGCCGATGACGGTCGCGCCCTCCATCCGGGCGTAAGCGATGGCCTTCATCGTGTCATGGACCGGGATCCGCTCGGTGATGGCAACGATGACCGGGATCCCGGCATGGGCCTCCTCCATGATGGAGTCCGTGGCCGCGGCAGCGGGGACGAAGATGACGGCAGCACCGACGTCATGCTCGGCAATGGCTGCCCGGACGCTGTCGTAGACAGGTACGCCGTGCACCTCCTGCCCCCCCTTCCCGGGCGTGACACCGGCGACAACCCCCCTGCCGCCCACGCTGCGCGCATAGGTATTCATATGCGGGATATGGAACGATCCCTGCTGGCCGGTCGCCCCCTGCACCAGGATCCCCGTGTGGCGGTCGCCGTAGATCATGCCCCTGCCTCCACCGCGGCCTTCACGGCCTCGTCCATGGTGGCAAACATGGGATACCCCCGGCCGTCCAGGATCGCCTTCCCCTCCGCTTCATTGGTGCCGGCCAGGCGTACCATCACCGTCTGGGCGACGCCCGCGTCCAGAATCCCGCGGGCCACGTCGTCACAGCGGGTGATCCCGCCCAGCAGGTTGACGAGGATTACCTTTACCCCCGGTCTTCCTGCCACCAGCCGGACGGCGTGCTTCACCCGCTCCTTATCTGCCCCGCCCCCCACGTCCAGGAAGTTGGCTGCCCGCCCGCCATAGAACTGGATCAGGTCAAGGGTGGCCATGGTGAGGCCCGCGCCGTTCCCGATGACGCCGATGGTGCCGTCCAGTTCCACGTAGGAGAAGCCGTGGGACTCCGCCTCCCTCTCCCGGGGCGAGAGGTCCCGGTTCACGGTGATACCCTGACGGGTGAGGGCATTGTCGTCCACGATCAGCTTCGCGTCGGCGGCAAAGACCCCCCGGTCCGTGGTGACCAGGGGGTTCACCTCGGCAAGGATCGCGTCCTTCTCCCGGAAGACCTTCCAGAGCCGGTTCACGACAGGCCCGAACTCCTTCACCATGTCGCCCAGGAGGTCCCGGAGGGCGAAGGGGGGCACCTCCGAAAGAAGGGGCGACACGGTCACCCTCCGTACCGCTTCCGGTGTCTCGCGGGCTGCCTGCTCGATGTCCACCCCGCCCGCCTCGGCAAAGAGGATCAGAGGCTGGCGCGAGGAACGGTCCACCAGGATAGAGAGGTAGAACTCGTGCCGGATGAGGAGCCGCTCCTCGATCAGGATCTCCCGGACCGGCACCCCCCGGATCTCCTTCTGGAAGAGCTCTTCCGCCACGCGGGGTGCGTCAGCAGGGGTTGCCGGGAGAATGCCCCCGGCCTTGCCCCTGCCCCCGACCTCCACCTGGGCCTTCAGCACCAGTTCAGGGCCGATGGTTGCCAGGTCGGCAGGAACCGGTTCCCCTGCCTTCACCCGGACCCCTTTCGGGACGGGGATGCCATACCTGGCATAGATCTCCTTTGCCTCGCACTCGAGAAGCCTCATGGTGGTTACCCCTTTGATCCGGCCAGATCCATCCCCCGCTGGAGGGCCCGGAGGTTCAGGTCCTCCGTACCTTTCGGGACCGAGTCCCGGATCGCCTTCTCCATAGCACCGCGGCTCACGATGCCCGTTGTCTGCACGAGCGCCCCCAGCATCACGATATTGGCCACGATCACCTTGCCGAGCGTCTTCTGGGCCTCGGAGGTGGCCGGGATCTCCCGGTAGGTGCACAGGGGGCGCCCCTGCACCATGTCGGAGTCCAGGAGCATCGTCGCCTCATTCGGTGCCTGTGCCCCGTAGCGCTGGAACCCCTCCTGGGACATGATCACATAGATGTCCGGGACCGATACCTCGGGGTACAGGATGGGTTCGTCGTCGATGATCACCGCAGACATGGACGCGCCGCCCCGGGCCTCCGGGCCGTAGACCTGGGTCTGGACCGCGTGCTTCCCGTCGTAGAGGGCCGCGGCCCTGCCCAGGATCACGGCAGACAGGATGATTCCCTGGCCGCCGAAGCCGCTGAACCGGACTTCGTGCCTCATGGAGGCACCCCCATGGCCGGCCGGTTCCTCCGGACGAACTCCCCCACCGTGAAGATGTCGGCCGGTACCGGCCTTCCCTCTGCCACCAGCTTCCGGTAGCGGGTGAGGAGCATGGCATGGGTCTTTAAGAACTCGATCATGTCCACCACCTCCCGGAGCCGGTTGCGCCTGCCGTAGCCGGTGGGGCACTGGACCAGCACCTCGATGAGGGAGAACCCGGGGGTCTCGAGGCCCGTCTGGATGGCACGGGTCAGCTCCTTCACGTGGTACGAGGTCCACCTCGCCACGTGGTTCGCTCCCGCCGCCACGGCGAGTTCCGAGAGGTCAAAGACCCCCTCGGCGGAGCCATAGGGCGTGGTCGTGGACACGGCGCCCACCGGCGTGGTGGGGGAACCCTGGCCACCGGTCATGCCGTAGATCCAGTTGTTCATGCAGATCACGGTCATGTCCACGTTCCTCCGGCACGCATGGATGAAGTGGTTGCCCCCGATGGCAGCGAGATCCCCGTCGCCCGTGAAGACCACCACGTGCAGGTCCGGCCGGGCCAGCTTCACCCCGGTGGCAAAGGCGAGCGCCCTCCCGTGGGTGGTGTGGAGGGAATCGGTGGCAATGTAACCGGGTGCCCGGGACGAGCACCCGATCCCCGACACAAAGACCGTCTCCTCCTTCTTCCATGCCAGGGTATCCACGGCTTGCAGCGCACAGTTGATCACAGTGCCGTTGCCGCACCCCACGCAGTAGATGGTGGGGAGCCGGTCCGCCCGGTACCAGTCC
>JAJRCY010000097.1 GCA_028678715.1 Methanomicrobiales archaeon
CTTCTCCTTGTGCAGGATCGGGGTCCCCGGGTGCTCTGCCGTCGGGCAGGGCCAGTGGAGGGCTTCGGGCTTCTCCAGCCGCGCATAGGTCATCCCGCCATAGGATGGCGTGACCTTTGCCACCTCCACAAAGATCTCCTCCGCGCTCTTGTACGGGAACTGCTTGGCAAAGCCCATCTTCGCCGCGAGTTCGGAGATGATCTGCCAGTCGGCCTTGGCCTCGCCCGGCGGGTTGACCGCCTTTCGCCAGCGCTGGACGCGCCTCTCGGTGGAGGTCTGGGTGCCATCCTTCTCTGCGAAGCATCCCGCGGGCAGGACCACGTTGGCGAGCTCAGCGGTCTCGGTCAGGAAGATGTCCTGCACCACCATGAACTCCAGGTTCTTCAAGCCCTTCTCCACGTGGTGGAGGTCCGGATCCGAGAGCATCGGGTTCTCGCCCATGACATAGAGGCACTTGAGGGTGCCGGGCTTGTCGGCAAGAACATTGATCATGTCCGTGACCGTGTACCCGACCTTGCCCTCGGCGAGCTCGCAGCCCCAGGCGTCGGTCATCTTCTTCTTGTTATCAGGGACAATGACCGCCTGGTAGCCGGAGTATACATTCTGGAGCGCCCCCATATCGCAGGCGCCCTGCACGTTGTTCTGGCCCCGCAGTGCGCAGACTCCCGTGCCAGGCCTCCCCAGGTTCCCGGTGAGCATCTGGATGTTGGCCACCGACTTCACGTTGTCCACGCCGGTGGTGTGCTGGGTGATGCCCATTGAGTACAGGATTGCGTTGGTACCGCTCTTCCCGATCCACTCGGCTGCGGTGGCCAGGTCCTTGGCCGGGATGCCCGAGATCTTGGAGACGTTCTCCAGGCTGTACTCGGGCTTCATCACGACAGCCTTCAGCTTGTCGTAGTCTTTGGTCCGCTTCTCGATGAACTCCTTGTTCTCCCAGCCATTCTTGATGATCTGCTGCATCAGGCCGTTGAGGATGGCCACGTCGGCCCCCGAGTAGAAGGGCAGGTACAGGTCTGCCTGCTTGGCCGTGGGGGTGAACCGGGGGTCTGCAACGATCAGCTTTGCCCCCTTCATCTTGGCCTGCATCACGCGGCGCCCGATGAGGGGGTGCTGCTCAAAGGTGTTGGACCCGAGGATGAAGATGCTCTTTGCCTGGGCGATGTCCCCGATGGACTGGGTCATGGCCCCGGACCCGAACGCTCCGGCGAGCCCCACGACCGTGGATGCGTGGCAGAGCCGTGCGCAGTGGTCCACGTGCGGGGTCTTAAGCACCGCCCGGGCAAACTTCTGCATCAGGTAGTTCTCCTCGTTGGAGACACGGGCAGAGGAGAGGCACATCATCTCCTCGGGCTTGTACGACTTGAACTTCTTTACGATCAGGTCGTAGGCCTCGTCCCAGCTGGCCTCCACGAACTTGCCATCCTTTTTAATGAGAGGCTTTGTCAGCCTCTCCTCGCTGTGAATGAACTCGTAGGCATAGTTGCCCTTGGGGCAGACCTTGCCATCGTTCACCGGGTTCCGGTGCCAGGGGGCTACCCCCACGGCCTTCCCGTCCTTCACCACGAGGTTGAAACCGCACCCCGTACCGCAGTACGGGCATGTGGTGGGTACATACTTCACGTCCATAAACTAACCTCGGACATCAGAAGGTGGATCGGGATGATTATTTAAGGGTACCGATTCGGACCGAAAAATTGATGATTATCGGTGGAAAACCGGAATATGATCGTCGGAATGGACCCTAACATCCTAATAAAGTCAAATACGGATGATGAACCCGTCCCCGGGGTGCGCGGATGAAACAGATCCCCCTGCCGCCCCTCTTTCCGGATCTCCTCAGGGAGGGACTCCGGGGCTTTGACGGTATCCACTACTCCCGCAGGGAGTCCTGCCCCTCCTGCGGCGGCCCCATCCGGCCCCACGATATCAAAAGGAAGCGGTTCGCGGTCCTGGTGGCTGAAGGCCAGGAGGAGGTGATCCACGTCATGGTCCACCGGTTCCGGTGCCGCCGGTGCGGGATGCTCTCCTACGCGGATGAGCCCTTCTACCCCGACACCCGGTTCGGCACCCCCGTCGTTGACCTCTGCGTCGTCTTCTCCCAGACATACCCCTTCCACCGGACGGAAGGGATCCTCCGCCAGATGGGGATCGCAGTGGACCGCGGCACGGTCCGCCAGTATGCGCGCCGGGATTTCGGTCCCATCCCGGCGAGCGGTGTCCTGGGCCTGGTTCTCCCCGTCTCGTCTCTCCGCCTCTCAGGGCTCGGGCGGCAGGGGAGTCCCGTCCCGGGGGCAGAAGCGCTCCTGGCCTTCGGTCTCCCACCCGCAGGCAGGACACCGGCGGCCCCGGTGGCGCCTCCCGAGGAAGGGCACCAGCGGGATGAAGAGGAGGAGGAAGAAGAAGGGGAACCCCAGCGCCAGTGAGACTGCCGTCACGGCCAGGGAACCGGCCAGGATCAGCGCGGCGAGGAGCCACCGGTCCGTACTGCCACCTCCCTGACGGCATGGGCAGGCAGGGCATCCGAGACCGGCCCGAGCGCATGCCGGAGGTCCTCTGCCGGGAGCTCCCGTGCCAGGAGGGCCGACCCGATCCCGGAGGCGATCTCCTCCCGGATCCCGCCCGTCTTTTTCACCATGGCCACTCCCCTCCGGATGGCGTGGAGCTGGGCCTCCCAGAACTGCTGTGCGATCTCCCGGGCCCCCGCTACATGGATCTCGTCCAGGTCCGCGCAGACCATCCGTGCCAGGCGGCGCAGTGCCCCCTCCACCGTCTTCTCCCCCCGGTCCGGGGCATCGCAGGTATACTGGTCAGGCGTGATGTTCCCCAGGACCAGGTGGGCATCTGCCGCGATGGCAAAGTGCTCGGCGGCGAGGGGGGTGGGCCGGCCCTGCAGGGTGACCCGGGCCAGCTGCATGGCGACCGGTGTCCGCAGCAGGCCAGTGTAGACCAGATAACCGCGCTGGAGCCGCAGGAGATCGGTGAGGCCGAGCAGGGCATCGAAGTTCCCCAGCGGGATGATATCGGTGGTGGTGGAGCCCATGTCCACCCAGACGGCGTTGGGGTACCCCTCCCTCAGCCAGCCGGCAGCGGCAAGCCAGTTGGCCGCGGCCAGCTGCGGCACAGCCCCGTCGTGGAACTTCCCGTCAGTGCCATAGAACTGTGCATCCGGGTACACCCTGCGGACGGTATCGACGATCCACCGGATCCCCTCCATCTTCGTCCGGAAGCAGTCGGCCAGCTCCCCGCTCATCACGACACCCGCGGCAGGATCCGGGTGGTCTCTCCTGTACACCCGCAGCAGATCTTCCAGGGGGGCATCCTGCCAGAGCGGGCAGGAGTGAACGGTCACCCCCTTCCCGTCCACCAGCTTCAGGTTGGCCCCGCCCACGTCGATGCCGATCAGATCCGGGTCACCTCCCCCTCTTTCGAGAACCGTACGCGCCCGTTCAGGTGCACCTGCGGGGGCAGTTCACCAAGGGAACCTCGTATCAGCAGGTCAGCGATCTCCTCCCTCATCACCGCGGCGATGCCGATGAGGCTGGTGGTGATCCGTGGATTCACGTCCACGACAGTGATCCTGTCCCCGCAGACCAGGTCCACGCCGGCATACCCCTGGCACCCCAGTACCTTCACGGTCTTTCTCGCCACCTCCAGGATCTCCCGTGCCCGCGGGTGGTCTGCCGGGGTCTCCCCGCCATGGTAATGGAACCTTCCTCCCTCGATGCGGACGTCCTGCCGGTTCAGGACCAGGGGGAGAGGGGGTCCCGGGTCATAGTACAGGCAGGCCTCGCCGATGACGTGGGGGCCGATGAGGGAGACGGAGAGGTGGTCACCGGAGAGGAGCTCCTGCCCCATCTCGCCCTCCCCCGGGGCCTCCTCCGAGATCCGGATCCCGATGGAACCGCAGCCATGGATGGGTTTGATCACCTTCATTCCCGTCCTGGTCTCCGCGGGGGTGTCGATCCCGTGGCGGGAGAGGATCTTCCCCGTGAGCTGTTTGTTGGCGCAGACCGCTGCCACCATGCTGCCGCAGCCCAGGTTGCGGGTGTGCTGCTCCAGGACCTGGGTGAACTCTGCCATCAGGTGGTCCGGGGCGATAACAAGCGCAGCATCGGACGAGGGGGCCAGCCGCTCCAGTTCGGAGGTAAAGTCTCCCTTCTCAGGCAGGATCACGTCATGCCCGCACCGGCGGAAGGATTCGGCGAGCACCCGGAGCATGGCCGCGCCCTCAGCGGCCAGAACCGGGTCGTGAAAGAGGGTGTATTCGGCCAAAAGCACCCGCATGGGTACAGGGATTGGCCGCAGAAACCATGAGGATGCCGATCAGGGTGGAGACGTTGATGGTCTGATGGCTCACGAGCAGCAACAAAGACATCCCGATCATGCCGAACGGCACGCAGAACATGATGATGAAGGGATGGCCCAGGCTCTCGAACTCCGAGGCCAGCAGGATGTACATGAGCAGGATCGCCAATCCCACCGCGAGGTAGAGGCTGGGGATCGAGTGCTGCATTTCCTCGTTCTGGCCGGTGATCCGCCAGGAAGTGC
>JAJRCY010000098.1 GCA_028678715.1 Methanomicrobiales archaeon
ACTCGGTGCTGGACGCCGACGCCTTCTCTGCCTCGCGGGACCCGATCACGACGTCGTGCCGGGGCGCAAGCCGCATGGCGAGCCCCTCGCCGATCTCCCCGGTCCCGCCGACAATGCCGATCTTCACCTAGTCCACCAGCGGTGTTAAGATGGCTTCCAGGGACCCGGCGTCCGTGACCCCCTCGAACCGCCGGACCACCTTTCCGTCCTTCTCGATGACCAGCGTGGGCACGACGTGGATGTCATACCGGTCCGCGAGATCCATGTGGTTGTCCACGTCCACCTTCCGGAGCTCGATGGCCTCCCCCATCCTCTTTTTCAGGTCCTCCAGGATAGGGGTCTGGTATTTGCAGGGACCGCACCAGTCCGCGTAAAAATCGATTAATACGGGTTTTCCCATGAATGCACCGGAGAAGGGTCACACGGAAGGGGCAATAAATATTGTGATGGGGGTCACCGGGAAAGGATCGCCATGATGATCCTCCCGTAGGCCGGCCGGGTGACCATCACGCCGATCAAAACGCCGATGATGGTGATGAGGGCAAAGCCCTTCAGGGTGGAGAGATCCATGAGGATCAGGGGCAGCATGGCGATCACGACGGTACCTGCGGCGACCACGATGATGGCCACCGCCCTCGCCAGCCGTTTCATGTACAGCGAGGGGGAGGGCACCCTGCCCTCGTGGAGCACCTCGTCGGTGATCATCACCAGCTGGTCGATACCCGTGCCGAGGACGGCGATCAGGCCGGCGATGGAGGCGAGATCCAGCTGCTGGATGAACCGGGCCACGCCCAGCAGGATCACCACCTCGGCGATGTTGGTACCCATCATCGGGAGCACGATCAGCGGCTCACGGTACCGGTAGTAGATCACGAGCCCCACCGTCAGGATAGCGAGAAGCCCGGCCACGATGCACGCCCACATGTAGCGCTCGCCGAGAGGTGCCGAGACCGATCCGGAACCAACCACCTTCACCTCGACCGGGAGCGCCCCGGCCCTCAGGTGGATCTCCAGCTGCTGCGCCTGATTCAATGCCGTCGTCCCTTCGCCAGTGGTTGCATAGAGCTTCCGGGTGGGCTGGGTCAGCAGGGACTTGGCGAGATCCGGGGAGAGGGGGGCGCTGTACACGGTGCGGTTGTCCAGGATCATGGAGAGGTAATGGTTCGCAGGATCGGTGACAGCACCGGACCGGATGCATGCCTCCTGGAATGCCGTTCCCCCCGCCTCCGACAGGGTGAAACTCACCCCCCAGATCTCCTTCCCCGGCGATTCCTTGGTGGGCACCCCGACGGACGTGATGACGTCCCCGAAGAGGACATGCTCGGTCTCGTTCGCGGTGGTCTGGATCCGGATCTCGAACTTCCCCTGCCGGGTCACGATCTCCCGGGCGGTCTGCATGTTCACCCCGGCCAGCTCCACCCGCACGTACCGGACTACGCGGGAACCGACGGGGGTGAGGAGGTTCACCCGGGCGTCCCGGGTGCCCAGCGAGTTGATCTTCTCCTCCAGGATCCGCTTCACCGTGTCCGCGGTGTTCCGGGAGACCCCTTCCTGGTAGGTGGTGACCGTGGCGTTCAACTCGGCAAAGACCCGGGAGAGGTCCTCCTGCGAATAGTACTTCTGGATCTCGATCGTCCCGTCGCCCAGGTTAGAGACCTGGGTGTCCAGCCGATCCTGGAGGGCGAGTACCAGTTCATCCGCATTCCCCGAGGTCTCGTATCCCACCACCTCCGCCCCGAAGCCCATCTGGATCCAGGAGCCGCCCTGGAGGTCCAGCCCGAACTGGAGGGCTGTCGTCAGCTTCCCGTTCTCGACGTGGGGGTAGATGGCGATGACCGAGAGGAATACAAGGACGACGAGCAACGCCACCCGCCAGTCCCGGAGGAGTTCGCCCCAGGTGACCGGTTTTTCCGGGCGGGGCGGTGCCTCCCCCGGTTTTTCCGGGCGGGGCGGTGCCTGCCCCCTTTTCTTTGCGGGCCCCTTCTTTTTGCTCATGGGGATACCCCCTTCTTCTCCACGTACCAGCGCAGCAGCGCCGCGTTCGTGATCCAGGTGTTGTAGATGTCCACGAAGAGGCCGATGAGGAGCACCGCGGAGATGTCCCGGATCACCGGGACATTCCAGAGGGTGGTAACGATGAGCATCGCCGCGACGGCGGCGATGGTGGTGGTGGTCATGATGATCCCGGTGCGGAAGGCCCCCTGCAGCTTCTCTTCGAGAGCCCCCCGCCGCTTCAGCACCCGCATCGTGAGAAGCACGTCGCTGTCCACCGAGTAGCCGATGAGCATGAGGAGAGCCGCTGTCGTCCCCAGGGTGAGGGTGATCCCGACGATGTTCATCAAGGCAGCTGTGACCGCCATATCGGCAAAGGCGCAAAGGATCACGGCGAGGGAGGGAATGAAGGTCCGGAAGGCGACGAAAACCACGATGGCCATGCCGATGAAGGAGAAGAGGAGCGCGAGCACCGCCTGCCCCTGCAGCGTCTTCCCGAAGGTCTCGTCGATATAGTTGATGGAGGCTTCGGGATACCGGCCGGTGATCTGCTGCACCAGCCGCTCGTTCTCTTCCGTGGACATGGCATCAAACTTCAACAGGTACTGGCGGCTGCCCACGTCCCTTGTCACCGATTCCAGGGGGTAGCCGGTGAAGAATGCCCGGATCCCCGCCTCGTCCTGGTCGGTGATGAGGGTCACCGCCGTCCCTCCCTGGAAATCCAGGCCGGGTTTCACGGGCATTCCGGTGGTGGCGGTGGTGTACCCGAGGAATATGAGGGCCAGGACCAGCAGGACCAGGGGGATGATCACCGCCCGCGGATTCGTATAGCGGGCGATATCATAACGGAACCATTCCATGCCCATGATGTTCACCGGCCGCGCATTAAACATTTGGGAAAAGGGCGTACCGGCGGGCAGGATCGGCCCGGGTATATAAACCGGTGCAATCCACAAGCCTTAAGCCAGCTCCCGCGGAGCTCCCCCGGCATGGCTGCAACAGCCGCGATGCCGGGCGAGATCCGGAGGAGGCTCCGGGCGTACCTCCTGCGGGACCGCACCGGCCTCCGGAGGGAGATCCTGCGCCTGATCCTCCGGTTCCGGACCATCACGATCCCCCAGATCTACGGGGCCGTCCGGGAACGGTTCTCGGTCAGCTACCATGCGCTGGCCTCCATGATCGGGATCCTTGCCTCCCGGATCGGCATCCTCACGGTGAAGAAGACCCCCGACAGCCCCTATGCCACCTACGAGCTCCGGGACCGGTACGAGGGGATGCTCACCCAGATCCTGGCATCCGAGTGATCCCGCTTCCATCGGGTTTTTATCTGCAGACTCCCCTTTCTAGATATGCATAGTGACGGTGCCGATGTGACCGGCCCCGAGGCTGGTATCCTGCAGCAGATTGTGCTCACCGAGGATGTCCGCGCCTACGTCCTCACACGCAAACAGAACTTCCGTGTCTGCACCAGCTGCGGCGGCCCCATCCTTCTCCCCGTCTCCGTGAAGCCCCCGAAGCCCTCGGACCTCAGGGTGAAGGTGGGGGACCACACCGTCTATGTCTCCCTCTACCAGGCCCGGTACCACGACGTGATCCATGCGGGGATGATCCCCCGGTTCCGGGACTACTACTGATCCCGCGCCATGCCCTACGAGACCCTGCCCCACACCGCCGATGTGCGCATCCGGGTGACGGCATCCGGTCTCGAATCCCTCTTCTCCGAGGCTGCCCGGGCCATGGCCGCCATCATGGCCCCCGGCTGCCGGCCCGGGAGCGTGGTGATACGGGAGGTGACCGTCGAGGCGGAGGACCCGGAGGGGCTCCTCCACGATTTCCTCTCCGAGCTCCTGTACCTCTTCGACGCGGAAGGGCTCCTCCTCTGCGACTGCCGGGTTACCCTGCGGGAGAGGCTTCTCACCGCCACCTGCCGGGGCGAAGATTTCTCCCGGGAGAAGCACGCGGGCGGCATGGAGATCAAGGGCGTCTCCTACTCGGGCCTGAGAATCTATAAAGAGGGGGAGGACGATGTACTCGAGATCATCTTTGACGTGTGAGGGGGCACCATGGCCGGCGAGGTGAAACGGATCAGCGAGTACGAGTGGGAACTCCCGGTGGACTACCGGCCCGGAATGCGGGTTCCCGGCCGGTTCTACCTCTCGGAGACGCTCCGGAAGGACCTGGAGAGCGGCGCGCTGGAGCAGCTGGCCAACGTCGCCACCCTGCCCGGGATCGTGAAGTACTCCCTGGCCATGCCCGACATCCACTGGGGCTACGGCTTCCCCATCGGGGGCGTTGCCGCGTTCGCCATGGACAGCGGGGTCATCTCACCGGGAGGGGTCGGGTTTGACATCAACTGCGGGGTCCGGCTCCTGGCGACCCCCCTCAGGGCAGCGGATCTTGCGAACCGGCGAGAGCTCATCGAGCGCCTCTTCCAGGCGGTGCCGACCGGTGTGGGGGCAAAGAGCGGCCTGCGCCTGTCGGGAAAGGAGCTGGAGGAGGTGATGGTCCGGGGAGCCGCCTGGGCCGTGGAGCA
>JAJRCY010000099.1 GCA_028678715.1 Methanomicrobiales archaeon
CTCCCGGTCCTTCTCCTCCCGCAGCGCCCGGACCAGGGGTTCCACGGCGGGAGCGCCGATTCGCGCCAGGCTCCGTGCTGCGTACCACCGGAAGTCGGGGTTCTGCATCTCCCTCAGGGCCCGGATCAGGGGATCCACCGCCGGGACCCCGATCTCCTTCAGGATGTCCTCTGCACGGTGGCGCTCCTCCATGGTGCCGCTCCTCAGCGCCGCCACCAGGCGGTGCACCTCTCCTTCCCCTGCCATAGCCGGACGGTGGGGGGGGCGGGGGATAAAGGTTGCCGTGGGCGTGCCGGCGGGTTACAGCCCCTGGTCCCCGTTGCCACCTGCGGGTGACCCGCCCGCAATCATCCTGAAGAGATCCTCCAGCGCCTCTCCCCCCATGGCGGCAAGAGCTTCCCCCGCCGCATGGCGGACGGCCGGGTCCGGGTCGGAGAGGACAGCCCGCAGCACCGGGACCGCCCGCGGATCCCCCAGGCGGCCCAGGATCCCGGCTGCACGCTGCCGGACGCCGGTCTGCGGGTGCGAGAGCGCTCCCATCAGGGGCTCCACAGAACGCTGTCCCATGGACTCCAGTGCAGCGGCCGCCGCCTCCGGGATACCCGGGTCCTCCTCTCCCAGGGCCGCGATGAGGGGCCCGATCGCCGCGGGATCCCGGGTCCATCCCAGCGCGGCGGCCGCTGCCTGCCGGGCCCGGGGATCGCCCCTCCCGAAGAGATCAAGGAGGGGCCCCACCGCATCCGGGCCGATCCTTCCCAGTGCCTGTTCCGCGCGGGACCGGACGTACCGGTCGTCGTCACGGAGGGCACGGATCAATGCCTCCGTTGCCCCGGCCCCCCCGATGTCCCCCAGCACCACTGCCACCCGCCAGCGGACATCCGCGTCCGGGCTCTCCAGCGCGGCGGCAACAGCCGGGAGGGCGTCCCTGCCCATCCGGCCCAGGGCCTCTGCAGCCTTCCAGCGCACCCCCTGGTGGGGATCGCCCAGAGCCCTGACCAGGGGAGGGACCGCCTCTTTCGCCTCCATTCCCGCGAGGGCCTCTGCGGCGGCATACCGGAGATCGGGATCCCGGTGACCCAGTGTTGCCACGAGGCCCGCCATGTCCCCCGTCTCCCCCATCTTACGGACGGCCGAAATCCCCCCGAGATCCGTCCGGAGACCATGGATGTTCCGGGCCAGTGCAGAGAGCGGACCCCGGAGCCGCTGGGAACGGCTGACCAGGTACTCGGCCGCTGAACGGGAATCCCCTTCCATCCGTGCCACGATATGCCCTGCCACCAGCGCCACGACAACAAAGAGTACCGCCCGGCCGATGGCGGCCGTGTCTGGAGCACCGGACATCCAGGTGCTCACTGACACATGGAGGATTCCCAGGTAGGCGGCAAGGATCGCTGCCTTCTCCCGGTACCAGAAGGCTGCCAGCACCAGCACCGGATAATAGAGGTGGGTGTACACCACCGAGATCCCCATGGCCAGATGAAGCCCCAGCTCCAGGGCCGTGCAGGCCGCGGCCAGGAGGAGGGTGACGACGTCTCTCGTGCGGTACAGGTGCCCCTCTCCGCTCATCCACGGAGCATCTCACCGGGCCGTTATTTATAGGTATGGAAGCCGTCCGGAAGCTCCGCAGCCGAGAGAGTCCCCCGAAGGCGGGGTGCAAATCCTCTCCCTCCTGCACGCAACCGGCCGGCCACATCAGGATCACACCACAATAATTAACTGGTACCTGCCACATTCTTCCCTTGATACGGGAATTCCCCGGTATCGTGAGGTGTGTGTATGGATGGAATTTTTCCAACCCTTGCAGAGTCCGTGGCATTAGCCCTTTCCTTCCTCCCTGCCGTGATCGGGGCGCTCATCGTCCTGATCATCGGGTGGATCGTGGGCCATCTGCTGGGGAAAGCGGTTCATGTCCTGCTGGACAAGTTTGCTGACCTCAGCATGGTGAAGTCCCTCGGGCTGATGACCGCGGCGGAGAAATCGGGCATCACGCTCGGCTATGTCGGCGACATCGTGGTACGTGTGTTCGTGTACCTGCTCGCGGTCCTGGCCGCCGTCGATATCCTGAACCTGGAGTACCTGAGCGGCCTGATGGCCCGGGTTGTGGAGTACATCCCCCACGTGGTGGCGTTTGCCCTCATCCTTGTCGTGGGCTTCATCCTGGTGGACTTCTTCCTGGACTTTGTCCAGAAGTTCCATGGCACGTCGGGGGTTGAGCTGATCACCCCGGTGCTCTTCGTGTTCCGCATCTTCCTCTACTTCGTGATCGCGGTCCTGGCCCTCTCCCAGCTGATGATCGACCTGACCATCATCTACACGCTGGTGACGCCCATCGCATGGGGTATCGGCATCGGCGTGGGCGCGGCCATTGCCGTCATCGTGGGCTTTGGCCTCAAGGACAGGGCACCGATGATCATGGACCGGTTGCTGGGCCAGATTCTCAAATAACCCCCTTTTTCACGACGCAGGAACTCCTGCCAGTTGCAGGGGGGACCTGTCGTGTCTTTTCAGGAATGTGGTGATTATCCTCGGTGGGGGGGTAGGTTCGGGAGGGGGCTCTGCCCCCCCCCCGTCACCCTCCCCCGGAGAGGAGAGACTTTCTGAACGTCATGGGGACCGGCGAACCTGGTACAGCGATAAGGAGGATCCCGACGTTCCCGTCCGGGCCAGTGGTACCGCTCAATGGAGTAGCCGCCCGTCTCAGCCCTGCGGCTCGGTGAGGGCCTCCCGGAGGCACTCCTCCCGGGTACCCAGGCGGGCCATCGCCCCGCACATGCTGGGCACGTAAGCAAGCGCCTTCCCGCTGTCCACCATGATGGCGCGGTAGCCCTCCATCAGGGGGGAGACCACCATGCAGGTGTCGGCCACCACCTTCGCACCGGTCCTCCGGATCGCGAGGACCGTCTCCGGGTCCCTCTCCATCACCGAGGCAGCGGCAAAGACAAAGAGGGGTTTACGCACGATCTTCCCCCGCAGCAGGGAGGCGATCTGCTGCAGTTCCTCGGGTCCGCAGTGGGGACACCCGAGCGCCACGGCGTCCACCGGAGCCGCCTTCAGCACCCCTGCCACCTCCTCCCGCGTGACCGGGATCCGCTCCAGGGCCGGGAGATCGTAAGGGAAGATCCGGGCATCCGGGGTGATCCCCTCCACGTGGAAGAGGGCAACGGCCCCGGTGGCGGCCATGGCGGCACCCAGGGCCTTCATCTCCTCCCGGGTGGGCCGGATCCCCCGGAAGAAGGGGATGCGGTTGCCGGCGAGCCTTCCCGCCAGGTAGCCGAGCGCACCGTAGTGGACCGCCGGCATCGGCCCGGCCACCCCGGCACCCTCCACATCCAGCATGACGGACGGGGCCCGGTTCTTCATGTCATGGAGCCCGTAGAAGGGGGTCCGGCCCACGATGGCAGCGGCAAGGGCGGAAGGGCCCCCCTCCCGGTTGGTGCGGGCCCCGATGACGGAGTTGGCATAGGCCACGGCAGAGGACTCCGCCCAGGCCAGGTGCTGGCCGTACTGGAGCCGCACCAGGTAGTAGGGGGTGCAGGTGCACTCCAGCCGGACACCCAGCTTCCGGTACGCGTCCAGCACCGCGTTCTGGTGTGCGGCGAACTCGGGAGAGATCCCGAGATCCCTCCACCCCTCCCGGGGCATGCCCACCGGGTTCAGGACGGTGGGGACGGCGACCCGGCCATCCAGGCTCCGGAGCCACCGCAGCCCCCACTCGCCGATCGTCTTGTAGGAGGCTCCGCTCACCTGTGCGCTCGCGATAGGTACCATCCGTTCCGCGCCGAAGACCTTGCCAAGCGCCACCAGCAGCTCCATCATCTGCTGCCGGGTCTCCCCGTGCTCGCCGGCGAGAATTGCCCGCTCAACGGCGTCGAGCTGCATCCGCGCTGCCCCAGTCCGCCCGCAGGAACCGGTGCTCCTCGCCCATCACCATGGTGGCATCCACGCCGACCTTCACGTTGGTGCCATCATCCATCTGGCAGGGGTCCAGGGAGGAGCCGCGGGCACCGGTGATCACCACCAGGTCCCGGTCGCCCCGGACCCGGGTTGCGATGGCATACTCCACCTCTTTCGGGCTGAAGGGGTCGATGTCCTCGTCCACCACCACCACGTGCTTGAGCGAGGTGTGGGCGGCAAAGGCGGCAAGGATGGCGTTCTTCCCGTCACCCTGGGTCGATTTCCGGATCTGGATCACGGCATGCAGGTAGCCGCAGCCGCCTTCCGTCAGGTGGACGTCTTTCACACCCGTCACCCCGGCCACCGCCCGGTAGATGGCGGGCTCGTAGGGCGCCCCCATCAGGATCCGGTGCTCTGCGCCGCCCGGGAGGATGCTGTGATAGATGGCATCCCTCCGGATATGCATGCCGGTGAACTCGATGACCGGCTCCTGCCGTATCTCGTCGTAGGTGCCGGTGATGTCCACGAAGGGGCCTTCCGCGTGCCGCTCCGGCCCGATGAACCCTTCCAGCACGATCTCGGCCTCCGGCACC
>JAJRCY010000100.1 GCA_028678715.1 Methanomicrobiales archaeon
CCCCGGCGAAGTGATCGCCCCCGCCGATCTCACGATGCGGGAGATCTCATTCCGGGACTGAAAGACCGGGGGATCGCTTCTTCCCCGGGAACCGCTCTATCCTCACCGGGGGTGGGACCGGGAGGGGGCAGGCCCCCTCCCGTCGCCGTCGATCCGGTACAGAGTTCGCCTCATTTCCCCTCCCACCAGAGAGATAGAATAAGAGGGGGGAGCACGGTACAATACTTTAGGAAGGGCGATCGGCGATGGAAGGGGATACCGGGATCATCGTGTACCGGCTCGGCGCGACATGCGACGTCGGGGACGTGGAGGAGGGGAAGATCTACAGCGGGAAGGTCCAGGGCTTTGCCCCTTTCGGCAGCTTTGTCCTCCTGAACGACCGGGTGAAGGGGCTGATCCACAAGTCCAATGTGAAGACCCGGCACCGGGAGCAGGACCCGGTGCTCGTGCGGGTGCGCACCATCCGGCCCAACGGGAACATCGACCTGGAGGAGGTGACGCCATCGGTGTACCACACCGAGGTGGTGCTGAAGAAGTCGGCGGGGGTCCAGCTGCGGGATCTCGGGAAGAACATCGGGAGGATGGTCCGGGTCGAGGGAGAGGTGGCCCAGATCAAGCAGACCGGCGGGCCCACGATCTTCACGCTGGTGGACGGGAACGGGACCGCCAGCACCGCCGCCTTCGTGGAGGCGGGCGTCCGGGCCTACCCCGAGGTCCAGCTCTCCGACATCGTCTCCATCCACGGCGAGGTGATGCAGCGCAACAGCCAGCTGCAGGTGGAGGTCTCGGGCCTCGCGGTGCTGCAGGGGGAGGAGGCGGACCGGGTCCGGGCTGCCATCGATGCAGCCTTAACTGAGCGGGCCACCCCGGTGGAGCGCCCGTTCCTTGTCGAGAGCCCGGTGCTCGAGAAGCTCCGGCCCCCGATGCTCCGGATCGCGGCAGCCATCCGGAAGGCGGTATTCCTGGGCCAGCCCATCCTGGTCCGGCACCACGCGGACGCCGACGGGATCTGCGCGGCGGTGGCCATCGAGCAGGCGGTGGTCTCCCTGATCCGGGAGAACGGCGGGGAGCACGACGCCGACTTCTTCCTCTTCAAGCGGTCCCCCTCCAAGGCGCCCTTCTACGAGATCGAGGACATCACCCGGGACCTGGACTTTGCGCTGAAGGATTTCATCCGTTATGGCCAGAAGCTGCCCCTGATCCTCCTTGCCGACAACGGCTCCACGGAGGAGGACATCCCTTCGCTGAAGATGGCGGCGGTGTACGGCCTCACCGTGCTCGTCGTGGACCACCACCATCCTGACGCGGTGGTGGATCCCTACCTGGCCGGTCACGTGAATCCCTACCACGTGGGCGGCGATTACGGGATCACCACAGGGATGCTGGGCACCGAGATCGCGCGGATGGTGAACCCCGCGGTGGACGGCCTGATCCTGCACCTTCCGGCCGTCTCGGCCATGGGGGACCGCAGCGAGGCCCCGGAGCGGGGGCAGTACCTCTCCCTGGTCCGGGACCGTTACTCCGAGAACCACTGCAAGGAGATTGCGCTCGCCCTGGACTACAACCAGTTCTGGCTCCGGTTCAACGATGGCAGAGAACTCGTGAAAGACCTCCTGGATCTCTCCGGGAACCCGGCCCGCCACGAGAAGCTCCTGGCCCACCTGGTGGAAGGGGCGAACACCGCCATCGCCGACCAGCTGGATGCATCGCTGCCCCACGTGGTCCCGAGGGTGCTCGCAAACGGCGTGCACCTCTTTCTGCTGGACGTGGAGCTGCATGCCCACAAGTTCACCTTCCCGCCGCCGGGGAAGACCTCCGGCGAGGTCCATGACCGCCTGATCCAGCAGCACCCGGGAACGCCTGTGGTCACCATCGGGTTCGGCCCGGACTTTGCGGTGCTGCGGTCCCGGGGTGTGCTCCTGAACATCCCCCGGATGGTCCGGGAACTCAGGGATGAGATCCGCGGCGGCGGGGTCAGCGGCGGCGGGCACCTGGTGGTGGGATCCATCAAGTTCGTGGAAGGAATGCGCGAACCGGTGATGGAGGCCCTCATTGCCAAGATTGCCCGCGCCTCCCTGGCCGGGCCGGGCACCGGAACCACCCCTTCCGCGCCAGCAGATACACCCAAACCACTCTAATTCTTGTCAGAATAAAATAGCAATCTTCATATATTGTGTAAAAGATATGAGATGGTTAATTCCGGAGACGCGCAATGTCCACAGGAAACCGGATTCGGGAACACTACAACGATACCCAGCGAAAGATACTGTATTACCTCCTCACCGGCCTCAGGCGGGGGAAGCACTACTTCAAGTCCAAGTACATTGCCAAGGAACTGGGCCTCTCCCCGAAGGAGGTGGGGACCAACCTGGGAATCCTTGCCGATATCTGCGAGGAGTTGAATATCATCCGCTGGTCCTACTCCAACAGCACCACCTGGCTCGTCACCTCCCGTGCCATCTGATCCCGGTTCCTCCCCCGGGTCTCCCTTTTATGCCTCCCGTCCTCCAGATCACGGCCACCATCGATTTCATCGCCCGGGTCAGCCCCGATCGGGACTGCCTGATGGCACAGGATCATTCCACCGGGAATGCGTTCTGGTTCAATATCGATGTCCCGCGGGGTCACGGCCTCCAGCCCGGCGACCGGGTCCGGGTCACGGTGGAACGGCTCTAATTTCGGCTCCGTACCCGCGCAGCAGCGCCCTCCGGGGATCCGGCCTTCGGTTCAGAGGAAGTCCGCAGGCGTCTCCAGGGAGACCACGACCCGGTCCACGTACTCGGTGGAGACGATCAGGTAGAGCGGCCGGAACCGGCTCTGTACATTCTTCACAATCGAACCCGGGTTGCGCCACTCCATCCCCTCGATGTTGGTGCCCGTCTCCGCATCCACGAGCAGCAGCCGGAGATGGGCCTTCTCCGGGCTCCTCCACGCAGACACCGTGCAGTTCAGCCTCCAGACCGGATAGGGCACCGTGAAGATCGTGGTGAGCCCCCCGTGGGTTTCGTCCAGGTACGCGAACCGGATCGAGGAGTTGAACCGCCAGAGGGGGTCAGATGCTCCGTAGGAACTCATGTCCGACGGGAGGTACAGGACCGGGTACGAGGAGTACTGGCCGGTGTAGGTGATCCGGTACGGGGTGATCCCCACCGGGGTGGCCGCCGGAGTGGGGGTGGGGGTAAGGGGTGCGGGAGTGGTGGGGGGAAGGCTGGGGGCCGGCGTGGGTTCCGGTGTCACCGGTGCCATACCGGGGGTGAGAAGGGAAGGTACGAGAAGGAAGAGCCCGGCAACGACGGCGGCAGCGGCCAGAATGGTAGCCAGATCCCCGCGATCCACACCGGTATGGGGGCATCATCTGATATATGCATTGTCACCGGGAAAGGAACTGCAGGGGTGCAGGAGCGGGTTGCCGAAAGAGCGGAAATATCATTTAAAAGCCGCTATTGCCATATTAGCAAGAGAATACTATGGATTATGTTAAAATGAGTAATTAAATGACCAAAGTAAAACCGTAATGTTTATCTTATACAAGGATAATTTAACCTTAAGCACATGGACATCTTCACCTTCAAAACCTGGCTGATCTTCTACCTGCTCTCCTTCGCGACCCTGCTCTGGGTGGTCTTTCTTACTTCGACCGGCGTCATGCTCGGGGTCAGCCTTCTCCTGGTCAGTATGGTCGTGGGGGTCAACTTCACCGTCGTTTTTTACGACCTGAAGTGCCACCACAGAAGGCTTGATATGATGAGAAGCCTCCACCGGGATACCGTGCAGGCACCGGTCAATACCGGGGCCGGGAAATAAGGGGCCATGGGAGACGATATCTTCCTCAACAACCTCTTCCAGGAGAAGGAGTTCTGGAACCGGTGGGAGAACCTCCGGACCGTGCTCCAGCACCTTTCGGAGCAGACGCTTCTTTCGGAGCGGATCCAGCGGGAGATGGTGATCCCCGAGCAGGCCAGGGATATGGCCGGTAAAGCCCTCACCCGGGACCTGGAGCAGTCCCGCCGGCTCTTCTTCGAGATCTTCGAGAACCTGGTGTCCCATGCCCGCCTTGGCCTCCTCCTGCTGGACATCGAGTGCGCCCTCACGGTCGTGACACGGGATCTCGTGGAGGTGAAATGGTGCACCCTCTGGGCCGACGATACCCCGCTCGAGATCCCGGTTGAGATCGGGCAGCGGTTCGCAGCCGGGATCCTGTCAGGCTCCGGCGGCACCCCTGCGGAGGCGTTCATCCAGTTCTTTGAGCGGGAGGAGACCCTCTACGACGTGACGTTCGGTGGTATCCAGAACCGGTGCTCGCTCCAGGTGATGGAGGAGCTCTTCCCCGTGAAATGCCTGCATGTACGGTTCCGGCTGCCTGCCCAGACCCTCCTTGATCACCAGGTGATCGGGAAGACCTGACCTTCCCTGGCCCCAGTCATGGAGGAGACAATGCGATCTCACGCCCGGGACAATC
>JAJRCY010000101.1 GCA_028678715.1 Methanomicrobiales archaeon
AACCTGAGGGGGGCGGATCAGGTATAAGTAGCCCGGCGTTCTAGTGGATAGGGAGGTTTGAGCACCGGTGCGGGATATCTCCATTCCCAGCGTGAATATCGGCGTGGTGGGGCACGTGGACCACGGGAAGACCACGCTGGTCTCCGCCCTCACCGGCGTCTGGACCGACCGGCACAGCGAGGAGATCAAACGGGGGATCTCCATCCGGCTGGGGTATGCCGATGCCACCTTCTACACCTGCCCCAACCACCAGGGCCCCGAGGCCTACACCACAAAGTCCACCTGCCCCATCGACGGGGCACAGGCCACGCCGTTCCGCACCATCTCCTTCGTCGATGCGCCGGGCCACGAGACGCTGATGGCCACCATGCTCTCGGGCTCCGCCCTCATGGACGGGGCCATGCTCGTCATCGCGGCGAACGAGACCTGCCCCCAGCCCCAGACCAAGGAGCACCTGATGGCACTCTCGATGGTGGGGATCAAAAACATCGTCATCGTCCAGTCCAAAATCGACGTCGTGTCCCAGAAGACAGCTCTCGAGCACTACGAGCAGATCCGGAAGTTCATCAAGGGAACGGTGGCGGAGTCGGCACCCATCATTCCGGTATCGGCCCAGAAGAACATCAACCTGGGAGCGCTCGTCCAGGCCCTGGACATGACGATACCCGAGCCGGCCCGGGACCCTGCGGCGGCCCCCGTGATGCTGGTCGCCCGGTCCTTCGACGTCAACAAGCCCGGCAGCAGCTGGAAGGATTTGAAGGGTGGTGTCATCGGCGGGTCCCTGATCCGGGGCGTGATCCACGAGAACGAGGAGATCGAGATCCGGCCCGGCCTCCAGGTGCAGGCCGAGAACCGGGTGAAGTGGGAACCGGTCCGGACCACCATCACGTCCATCTACATGGGGAACAGGAGCGTGCCGGAGGCCACCCCGGGAGGCCTCCTCGGTATCGGCACCAACCTGGACCCGGCGCTGACGAAGAGCGATGCCCTGGCCGGCCAGGTGGCCGGACGCCCGGGCCAGCTCCCGCCGGTGTGGGACCACCTCACCTTCCGCGTGACCCTGATGGAACGGGTGGTGGGAGCCGAGAGCGAGGTCTCCATCGAGCCCCTCCGGCACAAGGAACCCCTGATGCTGTCGGTGGGGACGGCTGTCACCGTCGGGGTTGTCACGAACACGAAGAGGGACTCTGTCGAGACCACGCTGAAGCGGCCCGTCTGTGCCGACGTGGGTGCCCGGATCGCCATCAGCAGGCAGGTGGGCGGGCGTTGGCGCCTGATCGGAATGGGAGTCCTGGGCGAGTGAGGGTCGTCGTGGACACGAACGCGTTTCTCCTACCCGGACAGTTCGGGATCGACCTCTTCTCCGAGCTGGAGCGGCTCTTCGGGGCCTGCGAGGTCCGGACCGTCCGGGAGGTCGCCACCGAGCTGGAGGGGATTGCCCGGGGCCGGGGCAGGGACGCGGCAGCTGCCCGCCTGGGTCTTACCCTCCTCTCGCGGTGCACGGTGGAGGAGGCGGGGCCCGGCCGGCCTAGCGCCGACGCACGACTGGCCGATGTGGCAGCCCGGGACGGGAGCATCGTGGTCACCAGTGACCGCGGCCTCCGCGACTCCCTCCTGGCCCGGGGCATCGCGGTCGTGTCCATGCGCGGAAGGAAGCGACTGGAACTGATCAGGGGATAGGGTGCATCCATGTATTACCGGATGAGACTGGCAGACAAGGTGAGGGTGCCGCCGAACCGGCTCGGAGAGGACCTGGGCGTGGTGGTGCTGAACGTGCTGCAGGAGCAGCTGGAAGGGTCCATTGACCGCGAGATCGGGATCTTCATTGCCGTGACAAAGGTCCACGACATTGGTGAGGGGGAGCTGATCCCCGGCGACGGGGCTGTCTACTATGACGTGACCTTCGAAGCGCTGGTGCTGCGCCTGGCGCTCCAGGAGGTGATCGAGGGGGACGTGGTGGAGACCACCACCTTCGGCTGCTTCGTTTCGCTGGGCCCCATCGATGCCATGCTCCACGTGAGCCAGATCTCGGACGACTTCATCAACTACGACGAAAAGAACGGCAGGCTGATCTGCCAGGAGTCGAAGAGGTTCATCGGTGTCGGGGACGCCGTCCGGGCCCGCGTGGTGACCCTTTCCCTGAACGAGCGGGAGCCCCGGGAATCCAAGATCGGCCTCACCATGCGGCAGGCAGGGCTCGGGACCGACCGCTGGCTGGCAGAGGACCTGGAGCGGGAGAAGGAACGGAGCGGCCATGGTACTGCGTAAGAAACAGGGGAACGTCTGCCGCGAGTGCCACCGGGTGGTGGACGGCGAGGCCTGCGTGGTCTGCGGCTCCACCACGCTCACCAACGACTGGGCCGGATATCTCGTGGTCATCGACCCCCCGCACTCCGAGATGGCCCGCCGGCTCAACATCACCCTCCCGGGACGCTACGCCCTGAAGGTCCGCTGATGCGGCGGCTCCCCGAAGATATCAGGTCTGAGCTGAAGAAGCCCTTCGGGGAACTCTACCCTTCCCTCTCTGCCATTCTTCCCCGCCTCCGGGGCCACGTCGTGTACACAGTCGGGGACGTGGTCACCCACCACCTGGTCCGGGCCGGTGTCACCCCCGACGTGGCCATCATCGATGGTCACACGATGAGGACTCCCTGTACCCGGGTCCCTTCTCTCCCCTGCCGGCGGATAGAGGCCCGAAACCCGCGAGGCACCATCTCCGACGAGCTGATCCTTGCCATCCGGGACGCCGTGGCCCACCCCCCGGCCGTTATCGTCGTGGAAGGTGAGGAAGACCTGGCCGTTCTCCCGCTGGTGCTGGAGGCTCCCACGGGGGCGCTCGTGCTCTACGGCCAGCCGGGGGAGGGTGTGGTCCTCCGGCGTGTGGACCGGGAGGCAAGGAAGGCCGCCCGGGCGTACCTCTCCCGGTTTATCGCCGACGGCGGCCCGGGATCCCGGTGACGGGGGATATTTTATATCGGCCCGGCACGTATCTATTGAGGATACCGATGGATTTCAAGATCTCGAGCGACCGGAGGAACGAGCTCCTGAAGCGGCGGGAGATCGAGTTCACCCTGGGGTACGACAAGGCCACCCCCTCCCGCAGCGAGGTGATGGGCAAGGTCTGCGCCATCCTGAACCTGAATGAAAAAACCGTTGTTCTGGAGCGGCTCCGGAGCCGGTTCGGCACCCGGGTGGTGACCGGGTCCGCCCGCATCTATGACGACGAGGAGACCCGGGTGAAGACCGAGCGGGGCTACCTCTCGGAACGGGGCAAGCCGAAGGCTGCGCCGGAAGGGGGCGCGTAAGGAATGGCGGCGAAAGCACCCAAGGGGCCCCGGCGGAGCGCCTATTACACCGTTGCGGACGGGAAGGCGGTGCTCCAGCGGAGGAGCTGCCCCCGGTGCGGGACTGGAATGCTCCTCGCCGAGCACAAGGACCGGTCCTCGTGCGGAAAGTGCGGATACACCGAATTCAAAAAGAAATAACCTTCTTTTCCATGCTGACCGGGCATGTCCTGGGGATCGAGGGCACCGCCTGGAACCTGAGCGCCTCGGTCTTTGGCGAGGATCTCGTCACCCTCCACTCCCACGCCTACGCCCCTCCGCAGGGGGGCATCCATCCCCGTGAGGCTGCCCAGCACCACGCCCAGATGATGAAGGACGTGGTCCGGCGGGCACTCTCCGGTGCCGGCGAGATCCGGGGCGTGGCCTTCTCCCAGGGGCCGGGCCTGGGGCCCTGCCTCCGGACCACCGCCACCGCGGCACGGGCCCTCGCCCTTGCCTGGAACGTCCCGCTTGTCGGGGTGAACCACTGCGTGGCCCACATCGAGATCGGGCGGTTTGCCACCGGCTGCCGGGACCCCATCGTCCTGTACGCAAGCGGTGCCAACACCCAGGTGCTGGGGTTTCTCTCCCACCGCTACCGGATCTTCGGCGAGACCCTGGACATCGGTATCGGGAACGCCCTGGACAAGTTCGCCCGCCACCGGCACCTCCCGCACCCCGGCGGGCCGAAGATCGAGGGGCTGGCCCGGCACGGGCAGTGGATCGACCTCCCCTACACGGTGAAGGGAATGGACCTGGCATTCTCGGGTATCGTCACCGCGGCGAAGGAGGCCCGTGCACCCCTGGAGGACATCTGCTCGGGCCTGCAGGAGACCGCCTTTGCCATGTGCGTCGAGGTGACGGAGCGGGCGCTCGCCCACGCCGGGAAGGAGGAGGTGCTGCTCGTGGGCGGGGTGGGGGCCAACCGACGGCTCCAGGAGATGCTCGCCACGATGTGCCGGGAGCGGGGGGCCCGCTTCTTTGTCCCCGAGCAGCGCTACCTGGGGGACAACGGAGCCATGATCGCCTACACCGGGAAGCTGATGCTGGACCACGGGATCTCGCTACCGGTCGATCAGTCCCGCATCATCCCCGGCTACCGGGCG
>JAJRCY010000102.1 GCA_028678715.1 Methanomicrobiales archaeon
CCTGGAAGAAGAGGTGGGCAGGCTCTCTCCTGTCCAGAAGATCCTCCTCTCCACCGACGGGTCGGTGACCCAGATGCTGGAGGTGATCACCGGATCATCCGTCCGCGTGGAAACCCATTCCCAGCATGTGGAGCCCGCCGATGCGGAGACGGCAGGGGTGCTGCAGTGCCGGGAGGGGGAGGACGTGAACCACCGGGTGGTGACGATCCGCCGTGACCCCTCGGGTGAGGTGCTCCTCACCGCCGTATCCCATGCTCTCGTAGCCCGCCTCCCCACGGAGTTCCGGGAGGACCTGATGAAGGCCGACATCCCCATCGGGAAGATCCTGCTGCGCCACCGGATCGAGGCCCGCCGCGAGATCCGGGAGATCAGGGCATCGCCGGCCGACCCGGGGACAGCGGGGATCCTGGGGATCCTGCGGGGGGAACCGGTCCTCTCCCGGCGCTACGAGATCATCCACCGGGGTGCCCCCCTCCTCTCCATCCGGGAGCAGTTCCCGTACCACGCGTTCCTGGACGAGCGGCGGGTGATCGTCGATGCCCCCTCCCGGATCCACCTGACCCTCATCGACCTGCACGGGGGTCTCGGACGGGTGGACGGGTCCGTGGGCCTGGCCCTGGAGGAGCCCCGCCTGCTCCTGGAGGCCTCACTGGCACCGGAGTGCAGGGTGACGGGGGGGGAGCCATGGGCGGCTGATGCGGCCCGGCAGGCGGCTGGGCGGGTACTCGCAGGGATCCATGTCCGCGCACCCGCCGCCTTCACCATCCGCGAGGAGGTACCCCGCCACGTGGGGCTCGGGAGCGGGACACAGCTGGCCCTTGCTGTCGGGCGGGCGCTCTCTGCCCTGCACGGGAGGGAGGTGCCGGTCCGGGATCTTGCCTGCATGGCCAGGAGGGGGGGCACCTCCGGGATAGGCACGGCCGTCTTTGAGCAGGGCGGGTTCCTGGTGGACGGGGGCCACTCCTTCGGGCCGGGGCGGGAGAAGCAGGACTTCCGGCCCTCGTCGGCATCGGGGGGTATCCCCCCCGGGCCGGTGACCGTCCGCCATGACTTCCCGCGGGAATGGAGGATTGTGCTGGCCATCCCGAACATCCCTTCGGGGGCGAGCGGCGAAAAGGAGTTGGATCTCTTCCGCACCCACTGCCCGGTGGAGCAGGGAGAGGTGCAGGCCATCTGCCACGAGATCCTGATGCGAATGCTTCCGGGCCTTGCGGGCAGGGACCTGGACCTCTTCTCGGCTGCTGTGAACCGTATCCAGGATCTCGGCTTCAAGAAGGTGGAGATCGGGCTGCAGCCACCCTCCATCCGGGGGCTCATTGAGGCCATGAGGGCTGCAGGGGCTGCCTGCGCCGGCCTCTCTTCCTTTGGCCCGGCCGTCTACGCCATCACCGATACCGGCGCCCGGGCGGTGGAGGCGGCCGCCCGATCGGCGATGGGGGAGCACGCGGGAGGGACCACCCGGATCACCCGGGCACGGAACGAGGGGGCGAGGATCCGGGTCGCGTGAAGCCGGATTCCGCGACAGAGAGAAGGACCTGTCCTCATTGGGGGTGGGGTCGGGAGGGGGCAGGCCGCCTCCCGTCGCCCTCTCCCGTGAGGATCTCCAATCCCTTGGGACGGATGATGGGCGGGAATGCCCAACCCACCCTCTCCCCCATCCCCTTCCATCCGCGGGTATCAAGTGATCCGGTGACGATGATCCTGCATCGCGTCCGGGAGATGGGAGAGATGGCACCGGTGATCGAGGCCCAGGGGCTCACGAAGCGGTTCGGGGATCTCGTGGCCGTGGACCATGTCTCCTTCCGGGTGGAGCCCGGCGAGGTCTTCGGCTTTCTGGGCCCCAACGGTGCCGGGAAGACCACCACCATGCGGATGATCCAGTGCGTCTCGCCGAAGACGGAGGGGAGCCTGCAGGTCTTCGGCATGGAGGTGGACGGCCACGAGGCCGAGATCAAACGCCAGATCGGGGTCGTGCCCCAGGAGAACAACCTGGACCCGGACTTCACGGTGTACCAGAACCTGGTGGTCTACTCCCGCTACTTCGACCTCCCCCGCATCGAGGCGGAGCCCCTGATCGATGAGCTCCTGGAGTTCGTGGAGCTGAAGGAGAAGCGGGACACCCCCATCGAGAAGCTCTCCGGCGGCATGAAGCGGCGGCTGATCCTGGCCCGGGCCCTGATCAACCGGCCCCGGCTCCTGATCCTGGACGAGCCCACGGTGGGGCTGGACCCCCAGGCCCGGCACCTGATCTGGGAGCGGCTCCGGGAGATCCGGAACCGGGGGAACACCATCGTCCTCACCACCCACTACCTGGAGGAGGCCGAGCGGCTCTGCGACCGGCTGGTGATCATGGACCGAGGCGGCATCCTGGTGGAAGGCCCGCCCCGCGAGCTGGTGAAGAGGCACGCGGGCACGCACGTGGTGGAGGCGGATGACACCGTGCAGGTCCGCCAGTGCCTGGACCGGATCGGGGCCCGGTACGAGCCCATGGGCGAGCTCCTGCAGGCCTACACCGATACCCCCCGCGACGTGACCCGGGCGCTCGTGGGGGAGTGCCAGCTGGGGCACGTGGCGGCCCGCCCGGCAACCCTGGAGGACGTCTTCCTGCGCCTCACCGGGAGGAAGCTCCGTGAGTGAACCGCTCAGGCTGCTGGCCCTCCCGCGGCTCACTCCCCGGGTCTGGAGGGTCTGGCAGCGGAACCGGGACGTCTTTCTGAAGACCTACCGGGTGAACTTCCTGCCCCCCTTCCTGGAGCCCCTCCTCTACCTGCTCTCCCTGGGATTCGGCGTGGGCAGCTTCATCCCGGAGATCGCCGGAGTCTCCTACCCCCGGTTTATCGCACCGGCACTCGTCTCCATCACCATCATGAACGCCGGGTTCTTCGAGTGCACCTACGCGAGCTACGTGAGAATGTATTACCAGAAGACCTACGATGCCATCATCGCGACGCCGCTTTCTATCGATGAGGTGATCGTCGGAGAGATCCTCTGGGGCGCGACAAGGGCGCTGATCAACACCACCATCATGCTCCCGGTGCTCTTCGTCTTTGGCGTTATTGACCTTCCCTGGGCACTTCTTGTCATCCCCTTCGCCTTTGTGGCCGGACTCCTCTTTGCCACCATCGGGATGTGTTTTACCGCGGTCACACCGGGGATCGACACCCTGAACCTGCCCACCTTCCTCTTCATCACCCCCATGTTCCTCTTCTCGGGCACCTTCTTCCCCCTCTCGCTCCTCCCTGCCCCTGTCCAGTACCTGGCTGTAGGTATTCTCCCCCTCACCCACGTGGTGACAGTGATCCGGTCCCTCACCCTCGGTGCCCCCGCGCCCCTGCTCCCGTTCTCGCTTCTCTGGCTCTGCGTGGCCACGGTCCTTGTCTTCCTCCTCTCCGTGAACCTGATGAGACAGCGCCTGGTGGTCTGAAGGGGAGACGGCCGGGTCCCCGGGTTACGGTCCCTTCCGTTCGTCAGAATAGTACTTCTTCAGGAACTCCCGGACCTTCTCGGACTCGATCCACCCCTGGTCCAGCTGGTTGATGATCCCGTCGATGATCTTGGCCTGGTCCAGGATCTTCCTGGCCGCGGTGTCCTGGATCAGGTCCGAGAGGCCGACAATCACGGTGAGCGGGTTCCGGATGTGGTCGCCCAGGATGGCGAACTGCTCGATGTTCCTCTCGATCTGCTCGAAGGCCTTCCGTTTCTGCTCCTCGTACAGCCTCCGGGCAAGGATCTCCTGCCGCAGCTGCACGTTGGTCCGGGAGAGCTCCGCGGTCCTCGCCGAGACCAGGTCCTCCAGGTGGGAACGGTACTCCTCCAGCTCCTCCTCTGCCCTCTTCCGATCGGTGATCTCCCGCACGATGGCCAGCGCCTCGCCCTCCCCGCTCTTCACGATCCGCACCTCAAAGTACCGGACCGCGCCCGAGACCGTGGCCTTGAATTCGAAGATGAAGGGGCGCAGGATCGTCTCCCCGGGGGCAGGCACCGGAAGCTCGTCCGGTGAGGCCGCAGGCGAGAGGAGCTCGTAGGTCTCCGCGATTTCCTCCAGCTGCCTGCCTGCCACCTCGCCGATGGCCTTCGCGGCCATCTCGGCTGCCTCCGCCGATGTGAACCCTTCCGAGATCTTTGGGTGGTTAATCTGGAACATCGTGTCCGGCATGGCATTGATCAGGGCCCGGTTCTTCTCCTCGCTCCGCTGGATCTGCAGCTGCGCCCGCTCCAGGGCTGACAGGGTCCGGTTGATATTCTCGGCCAGTTGCGTCAGCTCGTCATCCCCCTCACCCGGCGAGAGCCGTGCGGCCAGGTTCCGGGTCATCCCGATCCCGGCCACGTCCTGGCTGAGCCGTGAGACGGGGGAGAGGACCGACCGCTCCAGGAAATAGAGGTACACCATCCC
>JAJRCY010000103.1 GCA_028678715.1 Methanomicrobiales archaeon
CTCCGCTTCGAGATCACCGGACGGAGGAACGGAAACAGCGACAGCATCCTCGCGGACGGGGAGACCTTTGCGATCACCGTCCCTGTGAAACCGGACTTCTGGATCTACCGGAATGACCGGTTCGAACTCCGGGTGCTCGCGCCGGGTTCCGCTCCCATCCTGGTCCAGTCCCAGGTACCGGCTGACCTGGAGGAACGAACTGTCCTGGCCGAACCCTGAGGGAAGGTGTCCGGGCACCTGCGGGATACCTGAACACGGCAGGATCCTTACCTCTTTCCCCTTCATCCCTTCTTCGGGTACCCCAGTGCCCGGAGGCGCTTTCGGATCTCACCAAGGATGACCGGATCATCGATGATGGGAGGCACCTGGGAGGGCTCACCGTCTGCGATCCGCGTCGGGACGTCACCACAAGAACCTTATGGAGTGGATCTCGCAGGATTCCCGTCACGGGCCACACCATGGACCCCGATTCCCCTCTTCCGCCGTGGAACGGGGAAAGATGGGAACGGTTAAATTCCCCTTCTGGGCATACGTCAGATGCAGATGAGAGACCTCCGCCACCTTTTACCTGGCATCATCCGCGGGAGCACCCTCCAGGGCATGGCGGAGCGGTACTGGAAGGATCCCCTGTACCGGAACTCCTTGATCCTGACCCTCAGCCGGTTCTTCAATGCCGCGGTGATCGGGTTTCTCTTCTGGACCATCGCGGCCCACCAGTATCCCGTCGCGGCGGTGGGGATAGGGACAGCCCTCATCTCGTCCATGAATCTTTTGATGAGCCTGGCCATGCTGGGGTTCGATGTCTCGATCATCCGGTTCACCCCCCTGCGGGATCCCGGGGAGGTCTTCAGCACCGCGGTCTGGGTCACATCGGCTGCCACAGTTGTTCTCACGGGAATCTTTCTCCTCACTGTCGGCATACTGGTACCCTCCATTGCCATGATCCAGGAGTACTGGCCATTCTTCCTCGGGATCGTGCTCCTCAACACCCTCCTCTACATCCTTGGCAGGACCTTCATCGCCCACCGACGACCCCACCTCCTGTTCTTCCAGTATATCGTGACGACGGTCCGTCTTCCCCTGCTCTACCCCCTGGTATTCCTGGGGGGCCTGGGCATCTTCTTTGCGGCGGGGATCAGCTCCCTGCTTGCCGTGATCTTCTCGGTGTTCGTGGCCCTGAGGTTTGTCCGGCTGACCTTCGGCATCCATAGGGAGGTTTTCCGGAACATGTTCCGTTTCTCGTCGGCGAATTACGTGTCCAACCTCTTCACTGACACCCCGGACCTGATCCTCCCCCTGATTGTGCTCGCCATTCTCGGACCCGTGGCCGCTGCCCAGTACTACATCGCCTTCGCCATCGGGACCCTGATCATGGTCGTCCCGGATGCCATTGGCACCTCCTACTTCGTGGAGGGGAGCTATGGTTCGGGCGATTCCCGCAGGGAGGCCATCCGGGCGCTCATTACGAGCGCGCTGGTGCTGCTCCCCCTCGTGGGCTGTGTGCTCCTCTTTGGAGAGGCCTTCTTACGCTTCTTCGGCACTGCCTACGCGCCGGCGTACCCCCTGCTCCTCCTCTTCACCTTCTCCAGCTTCCTCGTGGCATTCCACAAGATCTGTATCCCCTTCCTGAATATCCGCATGAGGATGGGTGCCCTTCTCGGGATCAGCGGTCTCCGTATGGTTCTCCTGCTGGGCCTCGCCCTCTTCATCCTTCCCCTCTCCGGCATTGAGGGTGCAGGCTACGCATGGATCCTCACCCATGGCATCCTCGTGATTCCCCTGGTATGGCTCCTGGGGAGATCCCCCGCAGGCACAGCGGAAAGGACCGGTGATGGGGCATGAGGAGTCCGTTGGGGTTCTTCCGGCTCGACACCGAGGGGAAGTTCTCCCTCACCGAAAGAATTATTGCCACTGGCTGCATGGTGGCGGCCATCCTGGGTATCGCCTTCCCACTGGCGGTGGGCCAGCCATCCTTCGCCATCCTGGGGAGCTACCTGGCCATCCCCCTGTTCGTTGCCCCGCTGCTCTACCTCCGCACCCGGGCCGGCAGGGACGAATGGAGGGAATCCCTGCCGAAGAACCGCCTCTTTCCAGTGGTCCTTCTGGTCTTCACCGCTCTCTTCTCCCTCTCGGTCCTCTCCCTGTCTCAGTCTCCCGTCCGGCATCTCACCTATTATCTGCTGGTGACTGGGATGGGCCTCTGCATCCTCCTGGAGATCCTCCTGGTGGCGCCGTCCGGCCCACGGGTACCCGTTCTCCTGTGCCAGACAGGGGTACTGTACCTGAATCTCGTCTGGGGGGTAACCATGAAGTACTTCTTCTACATCGGCCGGACGGATCTCCTGGCGCACACCTGGTTCATCGATAACCTCCTCCGGGAGGGGCACATCACCGCGGTCTTTGGCGATTACCGGCAGTTTCCCCTCTGGCACATCATGTGTGCCATGACCTCCCAGCTGATCGGCATACTCACGACATCACGGCAGGTGATGTACCTGCTGAATGGCCTGGTCTATTTCGTGGTGATTGCGATGGTGTACCTCATCGCCCGCCGGCTGGCGGGCAGCGAGCGTGTGGCACTCGTCGCAGCCCTCTCTGCAGCCTTCAGCGTGGGGGTCATCGACTACGGGATGTACTCCATCTCGCGGAGTGCGGTACTCCTGCTGATCCTGGTCCTGATCTACCTTCACCTCGTCGCAACAACCCGTATCCATGCAGGGCTGATCCTGGTCGTCGCCCTCGCCACGCTCCTGTTCCACACCGTCTCCATGCCATTCCTCGTCCTGATCCTCTCCGTCATGTTCCTTCTCCAGGAGGTGTACAGGGATGACCGGCGGCAGGGGTTCCTCAGGCTCCCCTACCTGGTGATGATGATGGTGATGACCCTCGTGTACTGGATCTTCTCTGCCCCCTACCTTTTCCGGATCGTGGTGTTCGCCATCCTGGGTTCCGGCCCGAGCCAGCTGAGGATCTCCGGCGCCCTGGCAGTTCCTCTGACCGAACTCTTCAACTACCTGGAGTACCTTCCCCTGCTGATATTCCTGATTGTGGGAGTGCTCTCGGTTCTTGTGGCCGCACGGTGCTCCTTCCCGCTGAAGATCTTCTGCCTGACCGGTCTCCTGATGGTGCCGTTGGCCTTCCCAGGGCCGGCGCTCCTGATTGGCAAACTGGCGAGCAATTTCAACCTCTTCCGGTTTCAGGAGTACGCCGTTCTCTTCATCAGCCTGGCCGCGGCCGTGGGGTTCCTTTACCTCATCAGGAGGTCGGGCCGGTACGGGAGGGTTGCGGTGATCCTGCTCTTTGCTGCCATGTGCCTGCTCTCCGTCTCCAATGATTTCGTTGCCTCGGATAATCCCCTCGTGAAGCGCCAGTTCTACACATTCTATCTCACCCGGCCGGAGTTCACCGGGTTTGACCGGCTCGTCTCCGTCACAGACGGGCTGGTCCTTGCCGATTACGTGACTGACCGGTACTACACGTACTCGCCCTACCGGGAGAACACGAGCATCCTCCAGGTCAATGTCACCACGTCGGCCATCCTCCGGAACCAGAGCACAGATCTCATCCTGATACGGAGCCGTGAACTCTCTCTACGACCCCTGCAAATCGTGAATTCCCGGACCGGGTCCTTCGCCCATAACCCGGGCTTCCTCGACTCGATGTACTACCACTACCGGGACGATCCGGTCTGGGACCAGCTGGACCGGTTCGCGAAGGTCTACAATTCCGGGTGGGTCGATGGGTATCAATAGCACCGACGTCCTGTCCCTTGTTGCCGGCCTCCACCGCCACCACGCGGGAACCCCGGAAGGCGCCCTCCCCGTCACGCCGGGGGGATCCGATCGGCGACGGTGACGGGGACCGGGGAGAGGTGGAGCGACCTCTCCCGGTAGGCCAGGGAGGTGCCCTGGACCAGGGCGAAGGAGGAAGGACTGCCCCCTTCCAGGCGCACCCATGCCATCCTGCCGTCACCCGTCACCCCTGCGCCCGAGATGCCCGCGCCGGAGGAGGCGAACAGGACCAGGTCCGTTGTCTCCCCACGGGTCACCGAGACACCGGTCACGTCTCCCTCCTGAATCCCTTCGATCCGGGGGATTGACGATCCGGTGACCACCGGGTACAGGACCACCAGGAACCTGGTCTCTGCCACCGGACCCGTGGCGACCTGCAGGTAGCTGGTGGGCTGGTCCGATCCCTCGAAATAGGTGGGTGAGCCCGGGAGAACTGACAGGGCTGCCGTACCCGGGAGTATCACGGCCACATGGACCGTCGCGTTCCCCCGGGTGATGGTGGCCCGTCCCCCGGCGGGGTCGGTGAGGGTGATGCTCTCCTGCCCCAGGGCATGGAGCAGGAAGTCAA
>JAJRCY010000104.1 GCA_028678715.1 Methanomicrobiales archaeon
CTCCCGGTCCCACCCCCGTGAGGATAGCCGTTCCAAATGGTTTGATCAATCCGACAGGGGGTAACCCTCCCAAAAAACCGAGGATCTACCTATCCTACCCGGGGGGGGCGCCCACGCGGCGGGGGGGGCGAAAGGCCCCCCCTGGAGCGTCACAGTAATACTACGAATATAACGGCCAGAACTGCCACGAAATGTTTTCCCAACGGATCCTCATACGTGCGACGGGAGGGGGCAGCGCCCTTTCCCTGTCCCACTATCAGCAGGAATATCCTTTCCTGTAAGAATCATTACGTGTCGTGAGGGGTCGGCGCTCCCTCATATTGTTACTCGTCATCCACAATCGCAAGAACATACCGGAAGGCTTCCCGCACCCCCCGTTCCACCGAGGGATCCAGTTCGCGGGAGTATTCCCCTGCAGCTCCCCCCTCGATTCCCACGATCACGACCTCCGGGGCGATCCCCAGCTCGCGGGCCACCTGCACCGCCTCCACCACCCCCAGGTCATGCAGCGACAGGGGGAAGAGCCGGGAGGGGGGCAGGTCCCGGAAGACGCGGACCTCTCCCGGTGCCCCCATCCCCTGGGTAGCATCGACGATGATGATCCGGTCTGCCCCCTCCATCAGAGGGATGAGCCCGAGCCCTCCCACGCCCCCCTCCACGACGTCCATATCGGGACGGATCTCCTGCAGGAGCGCCATGACCCGGAGGCCGGCCGCGTCGTTGCCCAGCAGCGGGTTGCCGCAGGCGATCACCCGTGTCCTTTCCTTCATCAGCAACTCCCGTGCAGGAACATGTGTCCTGCCCCCCCCCTTCGCCCGGTCCCGGGGGATTGCAGAGACGAGGGATCCCTCCCCGGCACGGTCCAATATCATAGGCTTATCATGGAGAGGAAATATATATTGGTCCGGGTGGTTGGATGCGGGTCTCGATGAAACTCGAGATGAAGGATACCCCGGGCCAGCTGGTCTCGGTGCTCACCCCTATCTCCGAGTGCGGGGGCAACATCATCGCGGTCATCCACCAGCGGGACCCGGACTCGGACTCCGGCGTGCTCGACGTCCAGATCGTCCTGGATCTCCCCGAGGGGCGCCTGGATGACCTGGTGGGGCAGATCAAGAGGCGCGGGGTCACCATCACGCGGATAGGCAAGGAGCGGCTCTTCCTCCAGCGTTCGCTCCTGATGATCGGCCACATCATGCACACCGATATCAGCGACACCGTGGACCAGATTGACCGCACCGGTTTTGCAGAGGTCTCCGAGCTCTCGCTGGTCATGCCTGCCATCAACGAACGGTCCAGCGCCCGCATCACCCTGAAGACCGCAACCGCCGCCGACATGAACAGCGCGGTGGCCCTCCTGCGGAAGGTCTCCGAAAAGAAGGATATCCTGATCGTGGAGCCGCTGGAGGAGTGCGGATGAGAATCGCGATCCTGGGGTTCGGGTCGGTGGGCAGGGGCGTGGCCAGGGTGGTGCAGGAGAAGGGACTGGGGATCACCGTTACCGGCCTTGCCGATTCACGGAGCGGTATCATGGACCCGGACGGGATCGACCTGCAGGCGGCCATGGACCGGAAGGAGCGGACAGGCGTCTGCGGGGATCGCTCGGTCGCTCCCCTGGACGTGGTGGACGGGGCAGAGTACGATGCCCTGGTGGAGGTGTCCCCCACCCGGATCGATGACGGGGAACCGGCCATCACCCACATCGTCCATGCACTCTCCCGGGGGAAGCACGTGGTCACCTCCAACAAGGGGCCCATCGCCCTGGCCCACCGGAGACTCCATGCCCTCGCGAAGTCCCGCGGGGTTCAGCTGCGGTACGAGGCCACGGTCTGCGGGGCAATTCCTGTTCTCCACGTCCTGCAGCACGATCTCCTGGGCAACCAGGTGAAAGCCCTCCATGGTGTCATGAACGGCACCTGCAACTTCATCCTGACCCGGATGGAGGACGAGGGGCTCACCTATGACCAGGCCCTCGCCGAGGCACGGGAGATGGGGTATGCCGAGGCAGACCCCACCTATGACGTGAAGGGGATCGATGCCGCGCTGAAGCTCGTGATCCTGGCCAACACGATCTGGGACCTGGGGATCACGCTCGATGAGATCGATATTACCGGGATCGACCTGATCACCCCGGAGGCCATCAAACTTGCCTGCGACAGGGACACCACCATCCGGCTCATCGCTGAGGCCATTCCCGAGAAGGGGCTGCTCCGGGTCTCGCCACGGATCATCCCCCGGGGCACCCACCTGCTGGTGGAGGGGACCCTGAACGCCGTGACGCTGCACACGGACCTGGCCGGCGAACTCACCTTCATCGGGACGGGTGCAGGATCGGTGGAGACGGCGAGCGCGGTCATCGGCGACCTCCTCTACCTCGGGGAGCACCATGCCGGGGCTCATTGAGCGGCGGAAGGAATACCTGGACCTGATCCGGCGGTTCACGCTGGAGCAGGGTTACTTCACCGTCTCGGACATCGCGGAGGAGGCGGGGGTCCCCCGGTCCACCGCCCAGGACTGGATCGCCCGCCTGGTGGACGAGGGGTGCGTGGTCCAGAAGGAGGGAAAGCGGGGACGGGCACCTGCCCGGTTCCAGGCCGTGAGCGTGCTGCCCCGGAGCGCCTGCCGCCGGATCTTCACCACCCTTGACGGCGACCGGGTGGAGATCTACCACGAGTGCCTCTCTTCCGCCTGCGCCGCGTTCTGCGAGTTCCACCACCGGCAGGCGGGCGGCATCCTCTCCCGGGTCTCCCGGGACGGCACCCTGCTGAGGGAGTGCGCCTCCATCGGAGAGGCGGACGCGGAGATAGGGCTCTTCCCTTGCCCTGCCGTGGGGGTGGTGGGCCTGAGGAGGATGGGTGATGAGATCGTGCAGCGGATCCGCTGCATTGGCGGCCCCGCTTATTCCCTGACCGACATGATGGGCATGGCCGCCGGGGTGGAGCGCGTGGATCTCCGGAGGGACGGGGTGCTCGTCGAGGGCGAGGTCACCACGCGGGCCCTCCGGTACGTGGCGATCGGCATAGACGACACCGATTCCCGGGAAGCGGGGGCCACCTTTGCCCTGGCTCTCGCCCTCCTGCAGCAGGTCTCGTCCCTGGCGGGGGTGATCCCTATCGGGCACCACGTGGCCATGTTAAACCCGGAACTCCCGGAGAAGACGGCAGGCAACTCCTGCAGCTTCATCGAGGTGGCGGCAGCGCCGGAGGCCTGCCAGGCCGTGAGAGACCGTTCGCTCCGGTTCCTCTCTGACGAAGCGCTCTCGCCGGAGTGGGGTCTTGCTATCAAAACGGGGTTCACGATCCCGGGGGTACTGCGGGAGTACGGGAACCGGGTGCGCCGGCAGGTGGTGACCCGGAAGGATGCCGCCGCGGTTGCCGCCCGCTGCGGGATCCATATCGCCGGCGGGAGGGGCGTCATCGGGGCGGTGGCCTCCCTCTCCTTCATCGGCCTCGACACCCCGGTGCTCCTGGATCCCACGCGGGAGATCCGGGGCTGCGCCGGCGGGTAAGGGGGGGAGACTCCGGGGGTACCTGTTCTGGGGCCCACCCCGCACCGGAGGAGTGCATGGCACAGGCAGATCCCCTCTCACGGCTGAAGGAGCAGATCCGGAAGTACACCGGCCTCACCGCCATTCCGGATATCGCCCGGTACCGCAGGATCCGGGGGGTGAAGGACGGATACTGCATCTTCATCGGGTGCACCGAGCCCATCGCCTGGGAGGACGCCGGGGGCGGAAATTTCCTCTGCGAGGGGCATTACCTCACCGTCCGCCGGTGGGTGGATGAGGCCCGGTCAGGCTACCTGTAACGGGCAGGATGCATGATCTGGTGCCAGCGGTCATTCAGCAGATTCGCCAAGGCATGGAGAGGAACCTCTCCACCACCCACCCGTTCCTCACCTCGGGGTGAAAGAGAATCCCGTAGACAGGGAGGACCCGGTGCCGGATGGCCTGGATGCAGCGGTCGGACTCCGCGAGCACGACGAAGGATTCCGGGGGGACCACCCCGGCGCCGTGGAGTTCATAGGCAGAGAACCGCCCGTGCCCTTCCAGGAGGGGATCGGGCCGGGTGCACCTGATCTCGGTCATGCCAATCTCCCGTGAAGGGAGAAGCGATCCCCCGAACGCCAGCGCCACAGCCTGCATGCCGGCGCAGATGCCCAGCACGGGTACCCGGGCCTCCTGCAGCCAGGCGAAGGATGCCGGCCGGGCGGCAAAGGCGTTGTCCTGCAGCGCAGTCCCGCAGAGGATGATCCGTTCTGCTGCGGAGAGATCCGCATCGGTGATGCGTGTGTGGTGCCGGATCCTGCACGGGAACCCGTTTCGTCGAA
>JAJRCY010000105.1 GCA_028678715.1 Methanomicrobiales archaeon
AACTGCCCCCGGGCGGCCTACCGGGCCGAGCATGACGACAGCCGCCTCTTTGCCGAGCTGCGCAAGCTGATGGACATCGGCGTGGAGGTCTTCAAGATCAAGCGCCGGTGGATGGACCTGATCCGGGCCAACAGCCGGATGCCCTTTGCCATGCAGCGCCCCAAGGACCCGGTCACCGGGGAACGGGGAGCGGTTGCCGTGGACCTGGACGGCCTCGTGTACACGATCGGCATCGTAGGGGTGAATGAGATGGTCCAGCACCATGTCGGTTCCCAGCTCCACGAGTCCAAGGACGCCTTCAAGCTGGCCATCCGGGCCATGACCGAGATGGAACTCTACGCCCGGGAGCTCTCCCAGAAGCTGGGCATGACCATCGCCCTCGCACGGACGCCCGCCGAGACCACCGGGCAGCGGTTCGCGGTCGCCGATCTCCTGGACAAGGACTTCCGGGAGCACGCCGTCCGGGTGGTGAAGGGCGACCTGGAGCGGGCCATCAAGGAGTGCGGCAGGACCCGGGATCTCCCGGTCTACTATACGAACGGCACCCACGTGGCTCCGTCCGCGAACATCCCCCTCACCCAACGGATCGAAGTGGAGCATGTCTTTTTCCCCATCGTGGACGGAGGCAACATCTTCCACATCTGGTTGGGAGAGGCCCGGCCGGATCCCCGGGGGCTCATGGACATGGCCATGAATCTCTGCCGGAACACCCAGATCGGCTACTTTGCCTTCACCCGGGACCTCACGGTCTGCCTGAAGCAGTTCAGGGACTACCAGCCCACGTCCGATACGATCCGGGGCTGGATGGGCGCCGCCGAGGGGCGGAGCGCGGCGTGACCCTGCTCGCCATTGACATCGGCAGGGGCACGCAGGATATCCTGGTGTACGATTCCCGGATCCCCATAGAGAACTGCACGAAGCTGGTGCTCCCTGCCCCTTCGGTGGTGTTCGGGCGGAGGATCCGGAAGGCCCGGGAAGAAGGGAAACCCGTCCACCTCTCCGGAATGACGATGGGCGGCGGGGAGAACGTCCGGGCCCTCTCCGAACACATCCGGGCCGGTCTTTTGGTCTCTGCCACGCCGGAAGCCGCAAAGACGATCCACGACAGCCTGGACCGGGTGAGGAGCCTCGGGATCCGGGTGACAGACGATCCCCCGGCTCGCGACGCCATCGAGATCCGGTTCTCGGACTGGATGGGCGAGGAGATTCGAAAGGCGCTCACCCTCTTCGAGGTGGCGATGCCACCGCATGTCGCCTGCGCCGTGCAGGACCACGGGTTCTCACCGGATGTCTCCAACCGCCTCCGCCGGTTCCAGGTGCTCCGGGGCATGCTGGAGGATGGCGGGTGGCGGATCGATGCCCTGGCCCCGGATCCGCCCCTGCCCGCCATGACCCGGATGCTGGCTCTCCGGGCACAGGTGCCGGGGGCCCTTGTCATCGACACCGGCCCCGCCGCCGTGATGGGGACCCTCTGCGACCCGGTGGTCCGGAGGATGGCGGAGGATGGGATCACGCTCGTGAACGCCGGGAACGCCCATACCCTGGCCTTCACCCTGCAGGGCGAGGAGGTCTGCGGCTTCTTCGAGCACCACACCGCGTCCCTGGACCATGAGCACCTGTTGGCCCTGATCGGGAAGCTCCGGGAGGGCACCCTGACGAACGACGAGGTCTTCCGTGAGGGCGGCCATGGGGCGGCGGTGCACCGTTCCCTGGAATCCCCGCGTGTTGCCGTCACCGGCCCCAACCGTACGCGGCTCCTCCCGGATGCGTACCACGCGGCGCCCTTCGGGGACATGATGCTCACCGGGTGCTTCGGGCTGGTGCGGGCATGGCGGAGGAGGCGGGGTGAGTTCGGGGAGGGATAGCCAGAGATTCCGGGCCGCCGGAATGGGACTGTTGACCCAGGAAAAGGCATACCTTAATTCTCCCTCTTATCCTTCAGCTTCTCAGGAATACCATGGCAAAGACCGAATCCACACCACAGAAGGGCATCAGGACTTCGTATCCGATACAGGATGGCATGCGAACCCGGGCCGCCATTGATCCGATCATCCTTGTCGTGATCGCCGGGATCGCGATCCTCGCAGTCGTCGTGTTCCTTGTCATGTCGTCCTCGTCCCCACCGGTGCCGGCGGTGTCCGCGCAGCGCTGCGGCGACCAGACGCTCTCGTACGTGAACGACAACCTGGCCACCGAGGGGACGACTGCCACCTTGGTGAAGGCAGAGGACCAGCATGGGATGTACCGGGTGACGGTCGCCTACCAGGGCCAGCAGATTCCGCTCTATACCACCACGGACTGCACGCTGCTTTTCACGGAGGCGATGGAGATGGGCGCTTCGCAGCCCGGCGTAACGGCAAGCGCCTGCGGCGACCGGATGCTCTCCTATGTGAACCAGAACCTTGCTGCCGAAGGAACCGCTGCCACGCTGGTCTCGGTGGAGGACCAGCACGGGATGTACCGGGTGACGGTCGCCTACCAGGGGCAGCAGTACCCGTTTTATGCCACACCGGATTGCACGCTGCTCTTCCTGGAGGGCATGGACATGACCGCTCCGGAGGCCACGCCCACCCCGGCGGCAACGCCGGTGCAGACTGACCGGCCCGCCGTGGACCTGTTTGTCATGTCCTACTGCCCGTACGGTACCCAGGCGGAGGCCGCCATGAAGCCGGTGGCGGACCTGCTGGGGGCAAAGGCCGATATCCGGGTCCGGTACATCACCAGCGTGGGCGGTACAACGGTGGATTCCATCGAGTCCCTGCACGGCGCCGTCGAGGCGCAGGAGGACCTGCGGCAGGCCTGCATCGAGAAGTATTCCCCCATGAAGTTCTGGGGCTACCTGGCCGGGTTCAACAGCGAGTGCTACTCCACCGCCCGGACCCCGGAGAGCGCGGCCGCCTGCTCGAAGAACGTGACGTCAGCGCTCGGGATTGACCAGGCGGAGATCGATGCGTGCGCCACCGGTGCCGAGGGGATCGGCCTTCTCTCGACCGACGTGGCATCCGCCATGGTGCAGGATGCCACGGCATCCCCGACGCTGCTGATCAACGGGGTGGAGTTCTCAGGCTCCCGGTCGCCGGAGGCCTACAAGCAGGCCATCTGCGGGAGCTTCACGAACGCACCCGCGGAGTGCGAGACGAAGCTCTCCGAGCAGCAGGCCTCCGTCGGAGGAACGTGCTGACCCGGACCATGCGGAATTGGAGAGAAAACTCTCCTGTCTTTTTCTAGATGTGTGATTGTTGAGACGCTCCAGGGAGGGACTCTCGTCCCCCCCGCCGCGTGGGCGCCCCCCCCTGAAGATTTCTCGCTACGTCGGTTTTACCGAAGTGCGGACTATCCTCCCCGGGGGATGCCCACGCGGCGGGGGCGGAGCCCCCAAGAGCGTTCCTGTAGTATGAAGAATCCAGAAAATGACACGTTGCACTCTTTCATAGGACACACCGGCTGGTGAGACGCTCAAGGGGGGGGAACCCATGTCCCCCCGCCGCGTGGGCGCCCTCCCCCCCCTGCAGTTTCTGAGCGGCTCCCGGGGATGCGGGATCCCGAAACCGTTGGCCGATCCAGGGAAAGTTTATCGTGATATACAGCAATCGGCAGACGGGTGCAATTTTTTTTCTCCCCTCCCTTTCCAGGTCCGTGCGGTCACTCTCATGGCACCAGAGGTCACTATCGAATATCTCGTCGCGCGTGCGATCCAGCAGTACCGTGAGAAGATGGTGCTGCAGGAGGAAGGGAAGCCTGAGCCGGAGAGGGAACCCGCTGCCCGCCCGACAAAGAGCTACACCCTGGCGGGCATGGCCCAGGCCTGTCTTGGTTGCGAGATCTCCCCCTCGGGTGACTGCGAGGGAACGCAGCGGACGTTAGACAGGAAACGGATTCCCCCGCTTCCCTGCAGGGATCGGCAGCTGCTGATTCTCATGGCAAAGCGGAGAACTGCCTCGCTCTGACAGGTCGGATTCCTCGGCAGCGGAATACCAGGATCATTCTTCCGGTTTCGACGGTTTTTTCGCACTACACTGACTGTTGGGACGCTCCAGGGGGAACCTGCGGTCCCCCCCCCGCCGCGTGGGCGCCCCCCCCATGAGGATGGTTCTCCAGGTCGGTTCAACCGAAGATCTCCCCATCCTCCCCGGGGGATGCCCACGCGGCGGGGCGGAGCCCCCGGGAGCGTCCCAGTAACGGTACGAGAATGCATAACACTACCATGCTTCGATCCGTGAAACCCTCCGGGGCCGCGGCGGGGCGGAGCCCCCAGGAGCGAACCACTCGTACGACTACGTGATGTAAGAAGAGACGGCTGATTCCTCAAC
>JAJRCY010000106.1 GCA_028678715.1 Methanomicrobiales archaeon
CCTCCCGGATGGCCTCCCGCACTTTTTTCTGGTCCGAGCCCATGGCCCTGACCCCTGCGGCCACGTGGCCGGTACCGAGGAGGAGCGCCCCTGCCATCTCCCGGATAGGCCGGTCCGGCGCCACCTGGAAGAGGTGCATCTCCCGGGCAGTCGCGTAGGAGAAGCCCAGGATGTAGTCCATCTGCCGCGAGAGGCTGTAGATGTCCTGCCGGTCGAAGGGGGTGGAGAAGCTGTCCCCCAGCTTCTCCTCCAGGGAATACCGGAAGGCATCCACATCCGCCTCAATCCGGCCAAGGGCAGAAGGCTCCTCCCCGGCATCGTGGTCCAGCCAGTCCACGAAGACCCCGACCCCCTCCAGGGTCCGTTGTGCCTGCTCGGCCAGCATCTCCTCAAAGTCGTACCGGGTGGGGAAGATCGCGTCAATGATCTCCACGACCTTCCGGGGTTTTTTCGTCCGTTTCTCTTGTGACATGGTTTCCTCAGATTCCCAGAAATGGGCTGAGCCCCAGGTGCAGGAGCGCGGCCAGGCAGGCGGTGGCAGGGATCGTGACGAGCATGGTGACCAGGATCTGGGTTCCCACCAGCCACCGGACCTTCAGGGGATTCTCCGCCGCCCCGACGCCAATTACCGAGGTCGAGATCACGTGCGTCGTGGAGACGGGCGCACCCGCCAGGGTGGCGACGGCGATGATGGCCCCTGAGGAGACCTGCGAGTCCAGGGAGTGGACAGGCTGGATCCGGAAGATCCTCCGTCCCAGGGTGGCCATGACCCGCCACCCTCCCCCCAGCGTGCCCAGGGCCAGGAGGACGGCGCAGCCGAACCGCGCCCACAGGGGCACGGCCGGGCCTGCAGAGATGCCGGAGGCCAGGAGGACGATGGCGATCACCCCCATCTGCTTCTGCGCATCGTTGGCGCCGCTGGTGAACGCCATGGCCGCCGCCGCCGCCCAGTTGATGCCCACGATGGTCCGGTTGGCCTCCCGCGGGGCGTTCCGGAGCAGCAGCCGGGTGGTGACCCGCAGGGCGTACCCCCCCACGAAGCCGACGAGGACCGTGAGCACCAGGAAGAAGACCACCTTCACGACGCCGGCCAGGTGGGGGTCGGAGGAGAGCAGTTCCTCCCCACCCCAGTTGATGCTCCCGATGCCGGCCGAGGCGACCCCTGCCCCGATGAGGCCCCCGATGAGGCCGTGGGTGGAGGAGGCGGGGAGGCCGGACCGCCAGGTCACCAGGTTCCAGAGCGCTGCAGAGAGGAGGGCGAGGAGCGCGATCCAGACCATCTGGTCATCGGCGGGAATGGTCAGGAGGCCGGAGATGGTGAGGGCCACCGCGCTCCCCCCGAGAAGTGCCCCGAGAAAACCCATCACCCCCACGAGCAGGATCCCCTGGCGGGGGGATGCGGACCGGGAGGTGATGAAGGTGGCGGCCATGGCCCCGGCATTCTGGAAACCGTTCGTAAAGGTGAAGGCGAACGCCAGGACGATAGCGAGGGCAGCGATGGCGAGCATGCCTGTTCCGGGTGAGCGTGGGGACTTCCGGGATGAAAAGGTTGGGGTCCGGAGGGGGGGCAGGCCCTCCCTGTCGCCTGACGGCATGGGGATGAACGGGTGCGGTTGTTTCCGTACCGGTGTCGGAAGATTCTTATGATGGGTAGGGAAACTGCCAGTGAAAAGGGCGTGGTGCAGATGGGTGCAATGCCGGAGAAGCTGAGAGCACTGCTGAGGGAATGGCACACGGTTCCTGTGGCTACCGCAGGGAAGGACGGAAAGCCGAACGTGGCCGGCAAGTCGGTGATGGTCACGGACGAGGGGAACGTGATCTGGGGGGAGCTCTATTTCATGCAGACCTACCGGAACCTGACGGAGAATCCCCGGGCTTCGATCTGCGTCTGGGAGAAAAGACCTCCGTTCACGGCGTACCGGATCCAGGGAAGCGTGGAACTCCATGAGGGTGACGAGATGGCCGCGGACCTGGATGCGAGGGTGAGGGCCGGCCATGCAACCGCAGGATCCCCGGTCTTTCCGGCCAGGAGGCCCATGCTGGCTGCTGTGGTACTCCAGGTAGAGGAGATCTATGACCAGACACCCCGCCTGGAGTCCGGCGGAAAGCGGATCCCGTAAACCGGACGGGGATGCCCCTCCTCCATAACCCCTACCGGTACTCATCCTGGCAGACCGGGCACCAGAAGGAGATCCGGTTGAAGCGGCCCATCCGGCCGGACCGCACCTTCCCGCCGCAGGAGGGGCATGTCCCTTTCTGGTAGATGGCGGTCACCGGTTTCCGGTTGCCCTGCCGTTTGCGCTCCAGCCACCGGATCGAGAAGTCCCGCACCTCCCGGAAGAGGCCCCGGAGCTTCCCGTCAGGGATGCACCGGGTGGGGGATGCCGGGTGGATCCGTTCCGCGTACAGGGCCTCGTTCTTGATCAGGTTCCCCGGGCCGGCCAGCACCTCCTGGTCCAGGAGCGTGTCGCAGATGAGATCATTGTCTTTCTCCCGGGCGAGCTCGATGGCCCGGTCCTCGTCCCACCGGTCATCCATCACGTCCCGCGCAGGGTCATGGAGCTGTGCCACCTCCCGGTTCGCGAGCATTGTGACCGCCGTGGTGTACAGGTCCAGGCGGGAGCCATCATCGAACCGGAGGGTGAGGCGGGGGCTCTTCCCCTCCACCGGGTCGTTCAGCCGGTAGCGTCCCCACATCAGGAAATGGATCCGGAGGGAGACTTCGGGGAACTCCAGGAAGAGGAGCTTGCCGATGCAGTGGACCCGCTGCAGGCGCTGCCCGGTGATCCTTCCGTAGTCAATCCGGCGCGATCCTTCAGCCGCTGTCACGGTCCGGCCGGTGAGGTGAGCGAGCTCTTCGACGATCCTGCGGACACCCGGTCCTTCCATGGAGTCGGTTCACCTCCGGTAGGGTTTCGGCGGCGGGAGATAAGGAATCACCGGTACGGGAGATCCGGCTCCTCGCGCAAGGGAGCCTCCCGGAGGAGGGGGGCTCCCTCAATCCAGCGGAAATGGGGGCATATGGGATTAAAAAGAAGGATAGCAGGTTAAAAGATTAGATCAACCTAGAGAACTGTGATAATAAATAGTTATCTATATATATGATAACGTAAAGATAATAGATGATGCTATCCACCCGCCACGCCAGGCGCACCCTGCACCGGCGACGCATGGCAGATCCGTTCTCACGGGATTCCACCCTCCCGGACCTGAGCGAGAGGGCGACCCGACTCAGGGCAGGATCAGGATATGCAGGGGTTCTTGTCCCGGCCCTTGTGATAGTCACCGCCGTCCTGCTGGCATCCCCCCTCTTCAGCGTCCGCCAGGGCCTCACCGCTCTTGTGATCGGAGCGGAGCTGGTGCTCGCCGCCCTCACGGCCTTCATAGGGGTGGCCCGGAACCGCACGATCGCTGGCATCGCTGCCACCACGGGCAGGGAAGGCTACCAGCGGATCCTCCGTGCCTCTGCGCACTATCGCTGGGTGGGATCGGTGTACGGGCTGGCGATCTCCACTGGTACCGTTATCCTCGCCTTGATACTCTACAGGGATGCCGTGTCATACAGCTTGGGCGGAGCCGCGGCTGCCGCCCTGCCGATTCTCGGGGCGATCACGCCCGGATATCTCCTTCTCCTCCTGGTCGCATTCCGGCTCTTACAGGCGGGTTCGTACGGGCTCCGGTACCGGTGGGCCCGATCCCTCCCCGAGACCAGGGACTATGCCGAGCTGAACCGGAGGTATCTTGTCATCGACCGGAAAGAGAAGCTCGTCCGGTATGTCCCGGTCGCGGGCGTGGCCATCCTTGGTCTCTTCCTGTGGCACGGGATCCTGGGGATTCCCTGGGTAGTCCCGCTGGCGGGGGCCGGGTTCACACTCCTCCTCCTGCTCCTCTCCCTCTTGCTCGGCATGAGGGAGAAGGTTCCACGTCAAACGGGATCCCCTGACCAGGAGGCGCGGCCCACCCCCCCCTCGCGAAATCCCCCTGATCCTCTAGGAGGAGAATCTCTTCAGGGAAGCTCTCTGCCGGCACCTGGGGGAGCGGTTCACCGGCGAGGTTCAAGTACCCTGATCCCCGGAAGATCCGACTCCGAGGTATTGATCGATCGGGATCCGGTCATTCCTGATGGTGGGGATTACGATCCCTGGTGGTGATGCGTCCCCTGATTCGGTCCCTTTGCGAAAAAGCGGAAAAAGAAGTTCAGGTGAGATCGAGCCTGATGCCGCCGAGAACGGCAGCAAGGACATTGTAGATAAGGGCGACGATGGCACCGATGATGAATCCACAAATGGC
>JAJRCY010000107.1 GCA_028678715.1 Methanomicrobiales archaeon
CCCGACAAGCAGATCTACGACGTCACCAACCAGCTGAAGGACGAGTTCGGCCAGTGCGCGAACATCAAGTCCAAGCAGACCCGGACGAACGTCCAGTCCGCCATCTCCTCGATCCTGGCCCGGCTGAAGTACTACAAGCGGCCCCCGCCCCATGGCATGGCGGTCTTCTGCGGCACCGTGCTCCTGGGGGGCGACCGCACCGATCTGGAGTGCACGATCATCGAGCCGCCCGAGCCCCTGAACCTGTACATGTACCGGTGCTCGTCCCGGTTCGAGCTGGACCCGCTCCGTCAGATGCTCACGGAGAAGAGCGTGTACGGCCTGCTCGTCATCGACCGGCGGGAGGCCTACTTCGGGTTCCTCCGGGGCAACCGGATCGAGCCGGTGAGCGGCGTCACCTCCACGGTGCCGGGCAAGCAGCGGAAGGGCGGCCAGTCCAGCGTCCGGTTCCAGCGCCTCCGGCTCATCGCCATCAACGAGTTCTACAAGAAGGTGGGGGAGCGGGCGAGCGGCACCTTTCTCGCCGAGAAGGACTTCTTTGAACGGTTCAAGGGGGTGCTGATCGGGGGGCCCAGCCCCACCAAGGAGGAGTTTGCGAACGGGGGGTTCCTGTACCACGAGATCCAGAAGCGGGTGATCGGGCTCTTTGACGTGGCCTACACGAACGAGGACGGTCTCGCGGAACTGGTGGACGCGGCCCAGGACGCGCTGAAGGGCATGGACCTCGTGAAGGAGAAGGCGGTGATGAACCGGTTCCTGCAGGAGCTCGTGAAGGAGAACGGGAACGCTGCCTACGGCGAGGAGTCCATCCGGAAGAACCTGGAGACCGGGTCCGTGGACACGCTCGTCCTCTCCTCCCGCCTGCGCAGGTCCCGCATCCGGATGAAGTGCCCGAACTGCACCCACCGCCACGAGGCAACGGTCACGTCGGAGGGGGGCGTCGATCTGAAGGATATCGAGATCCCGAACTGCCCGTCCTGTACCACACCGATGGCCATCGAGGGGGAGACGGACATCGTCGAAGAGCTGACGCAGCTCGCCGACCGGTCGGGCTCGAAGGTCGTGATCATCTCCGATGATTTCGAGGAGGGGGCGATGCTGTACAACGCCTTCGGGGGCTTCGCGGCGATCCTCCGCTACCGGACGGGATACTGATGTACCGAAAGAACCGGGACCTGGTGGCCCGGGCGATACGGGAGGAGACGGGCGGGGCCGACCCGCTCCTCATCGACGGCGAGGCCCACGCCGATCTCGCCTCCACCGTTGCCTTTGCCCTGGCAAAGACGGAGCGGCGGCGCCCCCATGAGATCGCGGCGGAGCTGGCCGGCCGCCTGGCGAAGCGCCCGGACCTCATGGGGATCCGGGTGGAGGCCACGGGACCCTACCTGAACTTCACGTTCGGGAGCGAGTACCTGGACCGCTCCCTCCGGGCCGCGGTGAAGCCCGGCTACGGCTCCCTCCCCCGCAGGGAGGAGCGGGTGGTGGTGGAGCATACCAGTGCCAACCCGAACGGCCCCCTCCATGTCGGCCACATCCGGAACACGATCATAGGAGACACCCTGGCACGGGTGATGAAGAAGGCCGGCTACCGGACCGAGACCCAGTACTACGTGAACGACATGGGCCGGCAGATCGCCATCGTCTCCTGGGGGGTGGACCGGTACGGCGGGGGGGATCCCGCGATCAAGGGCGATGACCGCATCGCCCGGCAGTACATTGCCGCGAACCGCGAACTGGAGGCAGACCCGGCTCTCACGACAGAGATCGACCGGCTGATGCAGCGGGTGGAGGCCGGGGACCCGGAGACGGTCGCGAAGTTCCGCAGTGCGGTTGCCATCTGCCTGGAAGGGATCAAAAAGACCCTCGCCGACCTGCATGTCTCCCATGACCGGTTCGTCTGGGAGAGCGACTTTGTCCGGAACGGTGACGTGGGCCGGGTCCTGGACCGGATCCGGCTCCTCCCGGAGTACCGGCGCGACGAGACCGTCTGGCTGGACCTCGCAGCCCACGGCTTTGACAAACGCTACATCCTGCAGCGGTCCGACGGGACCACGGTCTATGCCACCCGGGACCTGGCCTACCATATCTGGAAGGCCCGGCACTGTGACCGGATGATTGACGTGCTGGGCACGGACCACAAGCTGATCGGGGCCCAGCTGCGGTGCACGCTCCGGCTGATGGGGGAGACGCCCCCGTCCATCGTGCACTTCGAGTTTGTCTCCCTTCCCGAGGGTTCCATGTCCACGCGGGCCGGGAAGTTCGTCTCTGCCGACGACCTGATCGCCGAGGTGGAGGGGAAGGCGCGGGAGGAGGTGACCCGGCGGCGGGACGATCTCGGTGAGGAGGACCGGCGGGCCATCGCCCGGTCAGTTGCCGTGGCGGCCATCCGGTACGACACGGTGAAGGTCTCCCCGGAGAAGGCCATGGTCTTTGACTGGCGGCAGGCGCTGGACTTCGAGCGGCAGAGCGGCCCCTATCTCCAGTACGCCCATGCCCGGGCCTGCAGCATTCTCGCGAAGGCCGGGCCGTTTGACGAGGCGTTCGGCTTTGCGGACCCCCACGAGATCGCCCTTGCCAAGCTGATCGCCCGGTTCCCGGCGGTCATCGCGCAGGCGGCAGATCAGCTGGCCCCCCACCTGCTGGCCGCGTACGCCCACCGTCTCGCCGACCTCTTCAACACCTTCTACCAGCACGTGCCCGTGCTGAAGAGCGAGAGCCCGGCGCGGGAGCGGCGCCTGACTCTCGTCAGGGGGATGCAGAACACCTTGAAGGAGTGCCTGGAGACGCTGGGGATCGATGCGCTCGCGTCCATGTGACCCGCTCCGGCGCCAGGGCTACCAGTTCGTCACCCCCGGGTCCTCTGCCGCCGTGAAGCCCTGCCTCTGGTGCGTGAAGGCACTGAAGGGCGGGGAGATGTGCTACAAGCACCAGTTCTACGGCATCGAGAGCCACCGGTGCGTGCAGATGACCCCTACCCTCAGGTGCACCCAGCGATGCCTCTTCTGCTGGAGGTCCTTTGAGCACGAGCCCGCGGAGGAGGAGGAGTGCCCTCCGCACCTGATCCTGGAGCGTCTCGCAGCCCTCCAGAAACGAGCCCTCTCCGGCTACAAGCCGGTACAGGGGGTGACACCGGAGCGGTTCCGGGAGGCCCTCTCCCCCCGGCACGTAGCCATCTCCCTCTCCGGGGAGCCGACCCTCTACCCCCGGCTCCCGGAGCTCGTGGACCTCCTGGACGCTCGCGGCTACACCACCTTTCTCGTCTCCAACGGGACCCGGCCGGAGGTGCTGGCCCGGTGCCGCCCGTTCCAGCTGTACGTCTCCCTCGCTGCCCCTGACCCGGAGACCTACCGTCGGCTCTGCCGGCCGAAGGAGGATACCTGGGAGCAGGTGCGGGAGAGCCTTCGCCTGATGGGAAGCCGGCGGTCGGCGATCCGGATCACGCTGGTGCAGGGGTGGAATGACCACTCTCCGGAGCGGTATGGCGCCCTGGCCCAGGACTCCGGCGCCCGGTTCGTGGAGGTGAAGGGATACATGTATCTGGGATACAGTAGAACACGATTGCAGAGGGAGAACATGCCGGAGCACGGCCATGTACGGGCATTCGCCGAAGAGCTGGAGGAGCACGCAGACTACCGGATCCGGGACGAGAACCCGGCAAGCCGGGTTGTCTGTCTGGAGCGGGTGGCATGAGGTTCGATCCATCGGAGTGGAAGGAGCGTTCCCGGAAGGACTTCGAAGAGGCCTGGCACCGGGGTCCCGGCGTGCTGACCCCTGCAGCCTCCGAAGACCGCTACCCCCGGCTCCGGTACGGCAGGGGGAAGGCGCACCCGGTCTTTGATACGATCCGGCGCCTGCGGGAGACCTACCTGGCCCTGGGGTTTGACGAGGCCGAGAACCCGGTGATCGTCGACGAGCAGGACGTGTACCGGCAGTTTGGCCCTGAAGCGATGGCCGTCCTGGACCGGGTCTTCTACCTGGCGGGCCTGCCCCGGCCCAACGTGGGGATCGCACGGGACCGGCTGGATGCAATCGGCGGAATCCTGGGACGGCCGGTGGAGGCAAAGGCCGAGGAGGGACTCCGGGAGACGCTCCACGGGTACAAGAAGGGGACGATCGACGGGGACGACCTGGTCCACGCCATCGCGGTGGTCCTCTCCGCTGACGACGCCATCGTCGTGCGAATCCTGGATTCCGTCTTCCCCGAGTTTCGCTCACTCTCGCCCGAACCCACGCGGCGCACGCTGCGCAGCCACATGACGAGCGGCTGGTTCCTCTCCCTCGGTGC
>JAJRCY010000108.1 GCA_028678715.1 Methanomicrobiales archaeon
ACCCGCCAGTACTCGTCCCGCAGTGTGTCGATGAGAGCATCCACCGCACGGGAGTCCCGGGTCTCCCCCAGCGCCCATGCTGCCGCGTACCGGACATCGCCGTCCAGATCCCAGAGGGCCTGCTGCAGAGGCTCGACCGCCTCCGCCCCGCCCAGGCGGTAGATGGCCTCCACCGCGTCGTACCGGACGCCCTTGTCCTCGTCCTTCAGCATGCGGACCAGGGGTTCCAGGGCAGCACGGTCCCCCAGGGACGAGAGGGCCTTCACCGCGGCCTTCCTGACCGCGGCATCCTTCCGGTACTCCAGGGCCCGGACCAGCCCCTCCCTGTCCTTCTTCTCTGCGAGTTTCTCGATATTCGGCTTAAAAATGTCCAAGATATCCATTGCGGTCCCTCACCGGGGGAATCCCCTTCGCTATAACGATCAGGAAATGGCCCGGTATATAGGGATGCCGATCCCGCCGGCAGCGTTCGCGGAGCGGGATATGGAGGGGGAGGGGTCCCGATATCAGGAGAACTTCACGAAAGAGACAGAGGAGATTCCTCACCTGTATCACCCGGAAGAAGGGCCTATCCCCACGGGGGTGGGACCGGGAGGGGGGCTCTGCCCCCTCCCGTCGCCCTCTCCCGATGAGGATATTCCCCACCTTCGGGTATCCCCCGTTTCTCCCGCGGCTCACATCCCCTCCTGAGGTGTAAAGATGGGTCAGACGGCCCCTGCCCCCATGTGCCCGCAGCGCCCGATCAGGGCTGTTTCTCCAGGATCCGGAGCACCTGCTCTGCGAGAGCCCCGCTGGCCTTCTCATCCACCATCAGGGTATCGCACCGCACCGCTCCCTCCACCTGCACCGGGTCCCGGATGTCCTGGATGAAGCAGTCCACCAGGTCCCCGTACAGGGCAGCGGTGCCCGCTGAGGTGGGCTCCCGTCCGAAGGCCTGCATCAGCGCGGCCGCGGGGCCGCTCACCGGCCGGTCGCCGATGAACGGACTGACCGCCACCACGTACTGCTCCGCGAGAGCCTCCGGGACGCCCCGGCACTCCAGGATGGGACTCACCGATGTCACCGGGTTCGAGGGGCCGATGACCACCCCGTCGGCACCGCGGAGGGCGTCCAGGACCTCGGGGGTGGCGCGGGGCTCCTCCCGGGAGGACCGGACCACCTCCCGGATGGGCACCTTCCCCCGGTGCCGGACCCAGTACTCCTGGAAATGGAGGAGCCCCTCGCCGGTGTCGACCAGGGTGGTCACGGGTGTGTCGGCCATGGGGAGCACCCGTGCCTCCACCCCCAGCGTCCGGCAGAGGGAGGCGGTAACATCGGTGAGCCGCTCCCCCCGCCGGAGCGCCTCCCCCCGCAGCACGTGCACCGCCCGGTCCCGGTCACCGATGCGGATGAACTCGTCTCCCCCCTGTGCAAGGATCGCCTCGTGGGTGACGAAGGTGTCGCCCCGGATCCCCCACCAGGTGCCGGTGTCCAGGATACCGGCGAAGAGGTAGATCACCGTGTCCACGTCCGGGGAGAGGTGGTTCCCCGAGATCCAGATGTCCTCGGCGGTGTTCACGACCACCGCCAGGTCCCGGTCCTCCCGGTGGACCCGGATGCCGCGGAGCAGCTTCGGCGTGCCGGTTCCCCCCGAAAGAAAGGCGATCATCACGTACTCCCTGCGATCCTTTAATATTTGAGGGTTCCCAGAACCCTCTGGATGAAGTTCATCAAGGACCCGGTGCACGGGTACGTGGAGGTCGAGGAATCCCTTCTCCCCCTGCTGGACTCCCCCCCGGTGCAGCGGCTCCGGCACATCCGCCAGCTGGGGTTCTCGTATCTCGTGTACCCGGGGGCCAACCACACCCGGTTCGAGCATGCCCTGGGCGCCATGCACCTGGCACGGCTGATGTGCACCCACCTGGGCCTGGGACGGAAGGAGATGGACCTGGCCACCGCCGCCGCCCTCCTCCACGATGTCGGCCACGGGCCCTTCTCCCATACCACCGAGCCCCTGATGCGGGAATGTTCCGGGAGGGGACACGATGAGATCGGGCCCTTCCTGGCATCCGGGCCGCTGGCCGGTCCCCTGGAGGCGGCAGGTCTCGATCCCCGGGAAGTGGCGGTGGTGATCGGGGGCAGCCACCCCCTCTCGCCCCTGATACACGGGGACCTGGACGTCGACCGGATGGATTACCTGCAGAGAGACGCCCACTACACCGGCGTCCCCTACGGCACTGTGGACGCCCACCGGCTGATCAAGAGCTGCATCCTTGAGCCGGAAGGGATGGTTATTGACGAGAACGGTATCAACGCCGCCGAATCGCTCCTCATCGCCCGGACCCTGATGCGCCCGGCCGTGTACTACCACCACGTCAGCCGGATCGCCTCCTCCATGCTCCTCCTCGCCCTGCAGGAGCACCTGGAGGGGGCCGGTGCCGGGGCTGCTGCCGGGCTCCTCTCCCTGGACGATGCCGGGCTCCTCCAGTGCCTGGCCCATTCCGGTTCCGGCACGGCACAGGTCCTTGCCGAACGGCTCTCCCTCCGGCGGCTGTACAAGCGGGCGGTGTACGTGGGGGCGGACCGGGTGAACGCGCAGGCGTTGCAGAGCGATTTATCCCTCCGGAAGATGAGAAGACTGGGAATGGAGATCGCGGAAGGCGCCGGAAGAACCCCTGCCGACGTGATTGTGGATATCCCGCCGGTCCCCGGCGAGATCATGACGGCAGTCCGGGTCCGGTGCGGTGGCGCCGCGGCCCGCCTGGAGGACCTCTCGCCGCTGGTCCATACCCTGAACCGCACCCGGCGGGTCCAGTGGCGCATGGGGATCTACACGGTGCCGGAGGCGGTTCCCGAGGTGGCCCGGGCGGCGACGGAGGTCCTCCACGTAAAAAGGGCCACCACCCAGGACAGGCTGGTCGTGGACTGAAGAGAGAGGTGGTGTGAGGGATGGGAAAGGAGTTTGTGGTCGGGGTAACGGGCGCAAGCGGCATCATCTACGCCCGGAGGCTGCTGGAAGTGCTCTCTGAATCGGCAACGGTCCGCCTGGTGGTGACGGATACCGCAAGGGCCATCGCCCGCCATGAGGGCGTATCACTGGAGGGGCTCCGGGCGGTGGTGCACGACGACCGGGATCTCGCCGCTGCGGTGAGCAGCGGGTCCTACCGGCATGACGGGATGGTGATCGTCCCCTGCAGCATGAAGACCCTGGCCGCCGTGAGCGGGGGCTACTCCGAGACCCTGATCACCCGGGCGGCGGACGTCTGCCTGAAGGAGCGGCGGCCGTGCGTGCTGGTGCTTCGGGAGATGCCGCTCTCCCGGATCCACCTCACCAACATGCTCACCGCCCACGACGCCGGGGCCACCATCATGGTGGCAAGCCCCGGCTTCTACCACCGGCCGAAGGAGATCCGGGATCTCGTGGACATGGTGGTGGCCCGGGTGCTGGACCACCTGGGGATTCCCCATGACCTGGAGGTCCGGTGGAGGGGTTACGATGCGTGAGTTCCTGGAGCAGATGCAGAGAGAGGGGCTCGTGGAGGAGATCCCCGGTCCTGTCTCCCCCGAGTATGCACCGGCGCAGATGGCTTCCCGCACCGACCGGATCCTGCTCTTTCGCGACATCGATGGAAAACAGGCGGTCATGAACCTGACGGCCTCGCGCCGGACCCTGGCCCGGGCCCTGGGCAGGGAGGAGCGGGATCTGGTGCCCTCCCTGGCCGCCGCCAGGTACGACGGCCATGTACGGGGCGCAGGTGCCCTGACCCTGCAGAAGCCGGACCTCTCCCTTCTTCCGGTGATGAAGTTCTACCCGGGGGATGCGGGGAGGTACCTCACTGCCGGGATTGTCTTCTCCTGCCTGGACGGCGTGGAGAACGCCTCCATCCACCGGATGCTTGTCCTCGACAGGAAGAGAGTCGCGGCCCGGCTGGTGGAGGGGAGGCATACCCATACCCTGCACCGGCAGGCCATGGAGCGGGAGGAGACCCTCCCCGTGGCCGTGGCAATCGGCGTGCACCCGGCGGTGGTCTTTGCCAGCTGCACCCGGGTGCCCCCGGGAAAGGAACTGGCCTTTGCCGCGGAGCTCCGGGGCGGGGAGCTGGACGTGCACGAGTGCCGCAACGGGGTTCCGGTGCCGGAGGCCGAGATCGTGCTGGAAGGGTTCATCGGGCCGGAGCGGCACGCGGAAGGCCCCTTCGTGGACATCACCGGCACCTATGACGAGATACGGCAGGAGCCGGTCATCGAGTTCACCGGCATGCATATCCGGAGGGATGCCATCTATCA
>JAJRCY010000109.1 GCA_028678715.1 Methanomicrobiales archaeon
CATGGGCACGGAAGCGGTGGACACCCTGATCCGGGCGCTGGACACGGGCGACCGGGACCTGCGGCTGGGCATCATTGAGGCCATGGGGGAGATCCGGGACCCGTCCGTCCTGGATCCCCTCCTCCCCCTGCTCCATGACCGGTCCAACGAGGTCCGCTGGGCGGCAGCCCTCGCCCTAGGGCAGCTCTCCGACCGCCGGGCCGTCCCCCTCCTGGTCCGGGCCCTCCGGGACCCGGACCGCTATGTCCGGTACGGGGCTGCCATCGCCCTGGGCCAGCTGGGATGGGTTCCGGAGGGCGACGACGGGAGGGTATGCCTTTCCCTGGCCCTGCAGGACTGGGACCGTCTCTCCGGACTCGGGAAGGCGGCCCTCCCTGCCCTCCAGCTGGCATCATCGGACCGGGACCGGGAGGTTAGGGCACGGGCAGTGGCCCTCATGGGGGAGATCGGTGACCCGTCCGCCGCACCGGCACTGGTCCGGGCACTGGGGGATGCGGATGACACCGTGCGCTGGAACGCCGTACAGGCTGCGAGGGCGTGCGGCGTCCCCTCCATGCAGATCCCCCGGGGCGTCTCCCGCAGGCCGCGGGTGCGCAAGGATCCCCGGGTCACGGCCCTCCTGAACTTCCTGCTCCCGGGCCTGGGATACTTCTACCTGGGCAAATGGTGGGGGATCCTGATCTGGCAGGTGGACATCACGGCAACGGTCTGGATGTTTGCCTACTCCGGGGAACAGCCCACCTACGCAGCCCTCTTCCCCATCTACCTCTTCCTGGCCATCCACGGCTGGTACATGGCGAAACGGATGCCGGACCTGTAGGGATCGATCCCATTGCATGGACCGGGTGCCCAGACTGCTCACACCCTTGTTTTCGCGACTTCTTTTCACCACCACAGACGACCGCAGATCATCTCAGGGATAAAGGGCATGAAGGGGATATCCTCTTGTGGGGGTGGGGTCGGGAGGGGGCTCTGCCCCCTCCCGTCGCCCTCTCCCGATGAGGATAGCCCCCTCAATACCTGTTACCCCTTCCTGATCCCCGTCAGTCCCTGGGGCGGCGGGATCCCACCCACTCCCGCGCGGCGCACGGGTCGTCGGTGGCAAACCCCTCCGCCCCCCGCACCACCGCGCGGAGGACCTCTTCCCGGGTATTGAGCGTCCAGGGGATCACCCGGATCCCCTTCCCGCGCGCATCCCGCACCAGCCCCTCACTCAGGAGATCCTGCCGGGGGAGCACGGTACCGGCCCCTGCCCGGCAGGCCATCTCCACCGGGTCCCCCTCCGGCCGGGAGACGATGAGGCCGGTGGCAAGGCCGGGGAGGAGGGACCGGGCGGCTGGGAGCGCCCCGGCATGGAAGGAGACGAGCATCACCTCCTCCAGGCCATAGCTCCCGAGCAGGCTGCAGATCGCCGGCACCGCCTCCTCCTTGGCCTCCACCACCAGGCCGCCCCGGTGGCCCACCCGGTCCAGCACCTCCTGCAGGAGCGGGATCCGCTCGCCCTTCCCTGCATCCAGTCGCCGCATGTCAGCAAGGAGCGTCTCCCGCACCGGCCCTTTCCCATCGGTGGTCCGGTCAAGCGTCGCGTCATGGATCACGACAGGGACACCCTCGCGGGAGAGCCGGACGTCCACCTCCACCCATCCCGCACATTCCAGGCCGCGGGCAACGGCCCGGAGGGTGTTCTCCGGTTCCAGGGCCCGCGCACCCCGGTGGCCGATGATCTGGACCATTCCCCCGTCTCCACCCCCGGTTCTCTCTTCATGGAAGAAGAAGGTGATGGCGGGAGCCCGGAAGGGTGCGGTCTTACAGGCAGGAAACTGCTGCATCCCAACCCCTGCGAGGGTATCCATTGTCTACATGTCTCTGTCAGAAGAGAGATCCACAACCGGATATCGGAAACGAACGACAGGGTAGACTCATATGCCCTATCGGTCCACTGGTTTCTGGATAAAGGAGATCACAACAGGTCATGCTGCCGGTTTGAAGGAACAAACCGGCAGACGTCATATGCCCAGGAAACCGGATCTCCGGTTAACTCTCCGTCTTGAACTGCACCTCGGCCGGTGTTTTGTCCACCGTGATATCCAGGTTGACCGCGGTCTTATCCGTCGGGTTCGTGATCGTCACCGACGAGAGATTCTTCCCGTCCTCTAGCAGCTCTTTCTCGAGTGTGAGCTTTTCCACCTCGATTTTGAGCCTCTCTATCTCCAGCCTCTTGACCTCGAGGGTGAACTGGCGCTCAATCTCGGTGAAATCCTCCAGGCCGGAACAGACTCCCAGGGCAAGGTCCGCATAGACACCCTGAGTGGGCAGGGTCGCCGTCCACGTGGACTTCCCGTCAATACTGATCACCCCAATGGCATCCCGGAGCCGGGTGTATTGGTCGTTCATAGCCCGCACTCTGGAAGTGATCGAACTTGTGAGCTGAGTGATCTGCATGTCATGAAAGAGCCCATGAACCAGGATCCTGCTGGTCTCGGCCATCTCCAAGGGTTGTGTACTTAATGACCGCTGTTGAGTGAAGTACGCCTCCGGTCTTCCGCTGATATCTGCAGAAAGAGCCGCTTCTGCATACAGGGACATCATGCGGGGGTAGGCGAACATTGGATTCTGATGGGCAAGACTCGCCCGGGCCATGATTTGCTGCGGACACCCGGGCAGGAACTGGTAGAAGTACGCCAGGACAGCTTTCTCCTGACCCGGCAGCACTTCGTATGCCCAGCGGAGCGATCCCTTCTCATCCGGTTCTATCCAGCCAGATGTGGGCCGGACATAGGTGAGCATGGTACTCTGGAACGACTCCCGGTCTTCCTGGTGAATCACAGTCCCGGGATTTATCCATTCCCCGGACAGCAGTGGCCCGTCGTACAGCGGCATGCTCCACATCTTCCGGAGGATCTTGATAGGGCTCACCCCATGCCGGTCAGTGAACTCCTTCAGCCAGTCGGGAAAACGGCTCAGTCGTATCATCTGGCCCAGCGATATGTCCCGGGGTGACTCCTCCCACGTCTGGTAGCCGGTGGCCTTGTTCAGGTCCGGTTCTGCACCGAGCAGCACCATCGAGATATCGTACAGGTTCAGTTCTACGTCATATTCACGCAGCACTTCATAGAAATTGACATTGAGCGTATGGGCCTGGTTGATATTTTTCATGATGCGCGTGGTTTTTCTCTCGGATCCCTCCTCGCGGGACACGGCCAGCCTCACCTTGTGGGTTGCCCGGTATTCATTTGTTGCCTGCTGGGAGCGTGTCTGCGTCTCCCTCGAGAAATTCGTCAGCATCGTAGTGATGTCCTCTGACCATCCTCCACCAATGGATGCACTGAAACCGAACCCGCTGAACCCGGCCTTTGCATCCACATACTCGTGGGTCTTCGTCTCTTCGCCGGTTGTCAGTTCATTCGTATGCGACTGCGATGTCAGGATGTCGCTGACATTACGGATATCGGTGGAATCCTCCACATCCTGCTGGGTTTTGGATGTCTCCCACGTCTTCAGCTCCAGCGTGAGTTCTTCATTTGGAAGCAGGGAGATCCCGTACAGCATCTCCCCAAGGCCGTAGCCCGAAGGGCTCCAGTCCTGGCGGTACTTCAGCATCACGAAGAGATCCCACGAAAAAACTCCCTCCGCTTTCAGCAGGGCCGGATTCCACAGCACCGCATCCGGCAGAGAATCGTCGATGAGACGGATCAATAACCGCGTATAGACATGCTCAGTGGTATCCACATCCTTGAGCACCAGCTGTTCGATGTCCGGTTGTGACTTACAGGTTCGTTCCACCTGATAGGGCTTGATGATAACCTCAGTATTCGTCACCATTCTACTCTCACCCCTGAATTGGTGAAAAAATCCCGTGACTGCAATGACGCAGCCGCCCTGCCATCCACTCCTGTACCTGCGCACAGACAGCAGGGCAATGTCCCTATCATATCATGATATATATATTTTTTACCTAATACAGAGTGCAGAATATGCAAACCGAGCCATCCCACCTAATATCAGTAGCTTCACGTATGCAGGATGAACGTTACGGCACCACTCATTTTATTCGCGTATTTTCATAAAAAACTCCTGTAAAAACGTTCTTTTACCGGTCCCGGATCACTTTCGCCCTCCCCCCTCTGCACCTTTATCACCGTCCCTGAGGAAGTGGTCTCCCATGGAGCTGGCACTGCACCCTGCCGTCACCCTCCGCCCCGGCACCTTCGCCGTGGTGGTGGCACCCCCGGAG